>DALYYK010000613.1:0-1474 GCA_031983305.1 Candidatus Fimivivens sp.
ATGCAGGGTACTGTAAACCCGTGGAGAACGGTATCCTCTTTCAAACTCTCCAGAAAATCGCCATACCCGTCCGGCGACGCCGGCAGCTCAACCGTTCTGTCCAGAAAAGGCATCCGGCCGGCACGGTCAACGATTCCGCAGCTGACTATCGGTTCGTCGTGGGATTCCAGATAGGCCACCGGTGCATCCTCCCAATGGGGCGGAAAAATCATATCGGGATGAATCTCGCTGATATACTCGGTATCCGGGAAGGCTTCCCAAATATAACGAAGGCACGCCTGCCTGCCAACCGTGGTGCCGGTGTTTACGCCTTCGCCGAGGATATGAAATTCCAGCGCAAAGGTTTTGAGATACGCCTTCAGTTCATCGTTGGACAGGCTGCCCTGGTTGTAGACCACAACCGACGGATACCTGCTTTTTTCAAGTGATTTCAGGCAGGTTCCTACCATGCCAAAATCCTCCTCACGCCTGTTCTCCCTGCATAAGAACAGCAGTGTGTGCATCAGCCTCATAACAGGCCTCCTTCCCGGTGCGCCGCAGCGGACGACGGCTTTGCCCAGGTTACCCGGTTGATGATATCGGTGTAGCTCTGAATGAGCTTTACCACCTTAGCGGACACATTCGTGTCGGCATAGTCCGGCGGAAGCCGGGATACCACGCCGTTTTCCCGCATGGACACCGACAGCGCGACAGCTTGCAGAAGCGTCCCCTCTGATATGCCGCCGATGACGATACCGCCCTTGTCGAGTACCTCGGGCCGTTCGGTGGAGGTTCTCAGCAGCACGGCGGCAAAGCCCAGGATAGCGCTCTCTTCCGACAGGGTTCCGCTGTCCGACAGCACGCAGTAGGCGTCGGTCTGGAGGCGGCAGTAGTCGATAAAGCCAAACGGCGCCATGCACCGCACCAGCGGATGAAAGACAAAGCCGCGTTCGGCAATGCGCTTTTGAGTTCTGGGGTGCACCGAGTAAACGACCGGAAGCCCATACCGCTCCGCCACAGCGTTGACGGCGTTCATCAGGGATGAAAAATGTGCCTCGTCGTCGACATTTTCCTCCCTGTGGGCAGAAACAAGAAAATAGTCGCCCGCGCACAGGTCAAGCCGCCGGAGCACATCGCTTGCCGCGATTGTTGCCGCGTGCCGGTTAAGCACCTCCGGCATAGGGGAGCCGGTCACAAAAATGTGCTCCTTGCGCAAGCCCTCGGACAGCAGGTAGCGCCGCGCGTGCTCGGTATACGGCAGGTTAACGTCGGCAATATGGTCGACAATCCGGCGGTTAACTTCCTCGGGTACGTTAAAGTCAAAGCAGCGGTTGCCAGCTTCCATGTGGAAGATAGGAATTTTCAGCCGCTTGGCCGGTATGGCGGACAACGCGGAGTTGGTATCTCCCAGAATCAGCAGCGCGTCAGGGCGCTCCGCCGCCAGTACGCGGTAGCAAGACGACAGGATATTGCCCAGCGTGTCGCCGAGCGTTGT
>DALYYK010000614.1:0-1473 GCA_031983305.1 Candidatus Fimivivens sp.
ATGAACGAAAACTATACCCACCCGGAAATGCCGGAAGGTGCCGCCGAATCCATCGTCAAGGGCATCCACCTGCTCACCGACGCCGGCAAGCCCAAGAAGGGCGAGCTGCGCGTGCAGCTGCTGGGTTCGGGTACCATCCTGCGCGAAGCCATTGCCGCGGCCGAGCTGCTGGACAAGGACTTCGGCGTGACCGCCGACATCTGGAGCTGCCCGCGCTTCAACGAACTGCGCCGCGACGGCTTCGACGTGGAGCGCTACAACCGCTTCCACCCGGAAGGCGAGCAGCGCAAGGCGTTCGTGACCGAACTGCTGGAAGGCCGCCAGGGCCCGGCCATTGCCGCCACCGACTACGTGCGTGCGTACGCGGACCAGATCCGCTCGTTCGTGCCGATGTCGTACACGGTGCTGGGTACCGATGGCTTTGGTCGCTCGGATACCCGTGCGAACCTGCGTCGCTTCTTCGAGGTTGACCGGTACTACATCGCGCATGCCGCGATTGCGGCGCTGGCGAAGGAAGGGAAGATGACGGGTAAGGATGTGGCAAGGGCGATCAAGCAGTACAAGATTGATCCTGAGAAGGCTAATCCTGTCGGGGTTTGATTGGATTAAATGCTAAAACATAAAGGGGCGGCCTAATTGGCCGCTTCTTTTTATGTAAATCTAAGGAAAGTTTATCAGGGGGGGGGCAGGATGCTTAAGAAATGTAATGTTACTGCGTTTGTCGACTGGAATTCTCAAACGTACAACGCAGGGTTGAAGCGCGAGTTCGCCCGAGCTGGTCGAGGCATGGACCGTGTGGTGAACTACGTTCTAAATTCACTAAACGATGTCCTTTCTAGCCATAAGGAGTGGGACAGGTTTGAGGTCGATGTTAGGCTTTATTATGGATGGCATTCTGGGCTAACGAAGACTAGTACCAGAAAGGAAATGGAGCGCTTAGCTAGTGCTCAAGAGCTTCCGTCATCAATGGGGCGATGTACGTTTAACTGGTCTTCTCTATTCGGTGACCGGCTATTGTCCGCAATGGACTGTCGCTTGCATCAGAAGCTCAATATTCATCTTCCGGATACCTTTCGGAATGATGGTGATGGGCAGTTCAGAGAAAAAATGGTCGACACAGCGCTGGTGGCCGATCTTCTATCTGTCACTCGCAGCGACTCTGGTGGCTGGAAAGTTGTCTTGGCTGAGGATGACGACGTAGTTCCCGGCGTTCTAGTCTCAGAAAAGTGGAGCGCAGAGCGAGGTGGAAGATGCATCCTCGCAAGAAAGCGTCCTAATAATGGTCATCTAAGGATCGATGAGCTTCTTTGCAAAGTTGGTGGAGAGTGAAATGAATAAGCAGGATTACTTAAAGGAACTAAGCCTCTTTGCCGATCTTGACTCGGTGCCGAAGGTCCTGTCCGAAGGTGAGAATTTTTCCGTAAAGTTCACTAGCGGTGGCGTGTCTGTATCCATAAGGCTACCGAAAGATGG
>DALYYK010000615.1:0-1471 GCA_031983305.1 Candidatus Fimivivens sp.
TCCCCCACACTGCCCTTTAGCGTGGACAATAAGGCATCTTCCTTGACCTCTTTAAAATGAATGTCTATGGAAATGGTTTCGGATTGTTTACCGCCTGGTTCGAAATGAAAGTCTGTCTCTGAGGGCTCCAATTCGCTTTCTGGCAAGCTTTTGTCTAGAAGCAGGCGCATGGCGTGAACTAGGTTGGTTTTGCCACTGTCGTTTGCGCCGATTATCAAGGTGCTCTTGTTGAAATTTATCGTGGCGTTTAGATAGTTTCGAAAGCCGACTATTGAAATTTTCTCAATTTCCATTTGTTTCCCTTGTCTACGAGAGCCATTCCATTCATATGGCAGATAAGGCTAGCGATGGTGGCGAAAGAATGTCACGTGAAGATGACGCTGCCTAGCAAGAATCTAGGCCAAAGGGAGCATCACACCAACAGACCGAAGCCGGTAGCTGCTTTGGAGCCAGCTGTCACTGTGTAGAGGGTGTTAGAGGTGAGGGGGCCCGTCTGACTTCTACTGAGCACCAGCAGGTTGAACGTGGCAAATGTAGTGCCGCTAGCAAAGGAGTCAACGCCGTCGCCCCGATCTCCCTAGCCAAGGTGGTCTCCAAACAGTGCTAAATAATGCGAAGGGATTAATACAGGCTGCTCAGGACTGAATCAACCCTGGATCCGAAGACACTTTATGAGCGCTCCCATTGGGTAGCGGCTCTTTGCAAGTGACCGCTATTGGCCGATTGCGGCCTTTGGTAGTTCGCAGCTTTAGGTCGGTCCACCGAGCCGGGATCGCCACACCCCGTAAAAATTGACTAAAAGCTAGGTGCCCTAGGCACAGCGGTAATTGGTGCAATTTATCTGTTACAAAAAATTTGCAACAGTGAGGGTCGTTTGCGCTGCAACAGCAGCTTCAGTCACGAATCTCCGAATAACCAGCAATGATGCTATTTACGACTATGCCGAGAAAGCAACACCGGGCGAAACGACCTCCTTTGTTAAATAACTCATATGGCTGTTAGCTCCAGATACCTGCCGTAGCCTCTCTCATATTCGTCAGCATCCGATATCCAGTGCCGCGCCGTCCTTGTTGACGAGCGCGGCCTCTTCTTCCGGTTATGGATTTTGCAGTACGACGCTGCGAATGTCGTCCGCCAGTTGGCGTACGCGTTCCTCGCTGGTGTCCCAGGAACACATGAACCGTGCGCCACCGACCCCGATAAACGTGTAGAACATCCAACCGCGACTCCTGAGTGCCTCCAGCGCCAACGGTGGCATGTTGATGAACACACCGTTGGCCTCGACTGGAAACATCAGCTCCACGCCCGACACGTCGCTGATCAGGCTGGCAAGCAATTGCGCGCAACCGTTCGCATGTTCGGCATATTTCATCCAGGCGTGGTTTTCCAGCAGCCCGACCCAAGGCGCAGACAAGAAACGCATCTTCGATGCAAGCTGACCGGCCTGCTTGCAACGGTATTCGAAATCTTC
>DALYYK010000616.1:0-1466 GCA_031983305.1 Candidatus Fimivivens sp.
TCATAAAGGCGAAGAAACCGATTGTCGCAACCACATAAAGCGTCGTGGTGACGATTTTAAGCGGACTGGGGAGCTTGTCGATAAATACCGAAACACGCGCCGATTCGACAAATCTGAATCCGTATGCCAGTGCTGTGAACATCATCCACAGGAACAGATATCTTGTTCCCTCCTCGGTCCACGGGGCGGGCATGCCGAGAATTCGTCCGCCGATCTGCACGAGCACCACAAGAAACAACCCGCCCAATGAAAGTAAAAGTATCGTCTCCGCAACAGCGTTAAACAGCTTAAAAAAGCCCCTTAGCGCCTTACTGTTTCTGAGCTTGTCCATAAATTCCTCCTGACTGTCACAGGTGATTTTGCGCGGGGGGCGAAGGCGCTGCGTCGGGGGCAGTATACTGCCCCCGAGCCGCCCAACCGGTTCTGACGCCTGCGCTTTACTTTTTGCCTACGAATTCAAGCGCCTTATCAAAGAGCGCGTCGTTCTTGACGATGCCTCTGAATACGCTATCATACAAGCCCTTGGACACTGCGACAAATTTCGCCTGACCCTCAGCGGTCAGCTCGTTGACTTCCATGCCCTTGGTCTTGAGCTCGTCGAGCGCCTTGGCGTCTTCCTTGGCGTCGTAGTCGATCTTCCATTGCTGCATCTCAGCCGCCGTGGTCTTGATCAGCTCCTGCATGTCGGCGGGCAGCGCCTTGAACTTGTCGGGGTTCATGCCCACGACCCAGGTGTCGGCCATGTGGTTGGAGATGGTGATATACTTCTGAACCTCGTAGAACTTTGCCGAGACAGGGACGTCGACAGGGTTCTCCTGACCGTCGAGCGTTTTGAGCTGAAGCGCGTTATAAACCTCGCTGAAGGACATGGGGGTGGAGGTTGCGCCGCAAGCGGTAAAGAACTCGACCCAAAGCGCGTTGTTGGGTACTCTAAGGATGACGCCCTTGAGGTCGTCGGGCTGGGTGATCGGTCTCTTGGAGTTGGTGATCTGACGGAAGCTTCTGGTCCACAGCGCCAGCGGCTCGATGCCGATGTCTGAAACGCCGGCCTTGAGCTGGGTTCCCACATCGCTGTTGACAAAGCCCACAAGCTGGTCAAAGTCGTCGAACATGTAGGGGATGCTGATGGCGTTAAACTCGGGCACAAAGTTGGCGTAAAGCGAGCCGGCCAGCACCAGCATATCCAGGCTGCCCGCGGCAAGCTGCTTGACCGCCGCCGAGCCGTCGCCGCCGTAGAGCGAGCCGTTGGGATAAACCTGAACCTCTAAGACGCCGTTGCTCTTTTCGTTGAGCTGCTTGGCAAATTCCTTGGCGGCGATGGTGACCGAGGAGGTCTCAGGATCGGGCACCGACAGGTTGAGCTTGTACACCGTTTTGGTGGCAGCCGAGGACGCGTCGCCGCCCGACGCCGCGCCGCTGGCAGCGGGCTTGCTGCCGCACCCGCCAATGAGTGTCGCGATCAGAAC
>DALYYK010000617.1:0-1437 GCA_031983305.1 Candidatus Fimivivens sp.
ATGGAGGGGCCGCCGCGTGCTGCTTCTATTCTTATGCTATCACGTGCTGACAGTGGCTTTCTATGGCATGTTTTACAGGTTGAGGGCACGGATGCCGCTTGTGAGTGGCATTGGGGAACCCCTTGCGGGGGTTCCCCACGTAAAAACAGTCCAGTGGACTGTTTTTACGCCCCCTCCTGCGCTTTTAATCGATTAAGCACGCTTGGGTTTCACCCTAAACCACTCGCAATATGTAAGCTCGCAGTTGCTTGGCTTCGCTGATCGCAGCGGGCGGCATGAATGCCTCGCTGCGGCTTTCGCCAATCCCACAAGCTTTTTGGAAAAAGCTTGACCAAAACTTGACGCTGTTGCGCTGACGCGCCGGTCACCACACGCTGCGCGCGAGCGTCAGCTTGGTGCTGTGCTCAGCGCCTGAAAAGCTGTGCTCGGCGTGGGTAATCAGCGCGCGGAAGTCCAGCCCCGCCTGTGCGATATCCAGCGTGATCTCGCACCCCGCCCGCAACCGCAGATCGCCGACGCAGTCGACCGAGAGACCCTCGTCCTCTTTGCCGCGCTCAGCCAGCAGGCTTTCGGCCAGCGCCTTCATCTGCGCGGCATTGCCACCCGAGAGCGTCTTAAAGGCCGTAAGCTTGCCCCATTTGGCAACCAACGCCGGGTTCTGCGCAACGACGGCGTTTTTAAGCCCCTCCTCACTGCTGCTTTTGGCGACCTTGACATAGTTGCAGGCGTTGTCGCCAACCGACAGACCGTGACGGAAATCGGTGGCGAGGCTGCCGTCCCCCACGACAATGTCGGTACGCAGGTCGAACAGGTCGCGCAGCGCGACCGCGCCGAACTCGTCGCGCAGCACATAGCGCACACCGCTCAGCTCCCGGGTTTCCTGAATCGACTTCGTGAGCATATCGAGGTAGCTGCCGCTCTCGAACAGCTTTTGCGGTAGCATCACGCCGGTGTCGGCCAGATCGCCGACGCGGATGCGATCCCCCGCCTGCGCCAGCACCCGCGCGGTAAAATCGGTGAGCGTCTCGTTCTGGCGCATCAGCGGCGGCGCTTCGGATTTCAAATAGCGCAGCTGGTCGTACGCGGTGCAGCCGGCCTGATCCGGCCCCCTGTCCACTTTGAACAGAAAGCCGTAAAACACGTTTACGCCGCTGTGGGTGAAGATGACTGTATCCCCGCAGGAAAATTGGGCCGCCTGTGCGGCGGGCAGCGAGAAAGAGAGCACCGAGCAGGCGTTGTCGAGCGATTCGGTCCACGACGCCTGATAGACCACCTGAGAAACCTCGAGATTGTTGACTGTAAGCATATGCATCCTCCTTAAAAATTGTGGAATATAAAAATATGCCCGACCCGCAGGTTGCGGGCCGGGCTGTACTTCAGGAATATTATTTTTCACCCGGAAGCGCCTGAATGCGCGAATAGGTATTAAAAACGTTT
>DALYYK010000618.1:0-1435 GCA_031983305.1 Candidatus Fimivivens sp.
CTGTTCACACCACCATAAGATATCCTGTTCAGACGTCGCTTCGCTGAAAAGATTCTTGAACGAACGGACGAGCTCGTTCAATACCTTCAAGAAAGGATGGATGTCCAGTATCTTTATGAGAAGTGGTTTGGATTGTCAGAGTAGACGACAGGCATCCTTGCGCGATACGAAAACCTGGGGTTCGGGAAGACCCTCACTCCGAGCGTCGCGTGAACGGTGACGGACCGCGCCAAACGAGCCTCTGTAACCTAATTGTCTCAGATGAGCGTCCGTTTCCTGGAGGGTGTATCGATTTCGGACACATTCCCTCAATTGTGGCATGAAACGATCGATCAAGTGAGGTCTTTGTCGTTTCGGCGGGGAGGGTTCGTAAGCCGGGTCACTGTATTTTTTGACGGTCCTCCAATTCAAGCTGAGCATCTGGGCGATCGCATTCAGACTCATCCCTTGGCGGTGCATGCTTTGAACCCTTTCGACCAACGGTCGTTTTGTCTCGTTCTCGGGTCCAGTCGGATGTTGCGGTTTCAAACCGTATGATACGGCACCTTTCGGATTTACAGGGATTCGAGAGGGGAGGACACGCTGGCATATCGAATTGAGGCATCGCCATAGGTTGTCTACGAGGTGGAAGCGGTCGCTCACCACTACGATGTCCTGGTCGAGCAATGCCTCTTGATAGGCTGGGAATCGATCGACCGATGCGCGGATAGGCCGTTTCTCCAGATTCACAAGCCAATCCTTCAACATGTCTGCTTCGCGGGTCCGCAGCAGGTCGATGGGACGATGGGTTGTCGCGTCACAGATGATGGTCCCGTATCGGTGACCCTTTTTGAAGGCGAAGTCATCAATGCCGATCACCTCAGCACAGGGGCTCGGGACGGGAACGCGTCGTAGCACCCTAAGTAGCGTGTCGTGACTGATTCGAAAACCTAGGACGGCCGTGACACGCTCGGCTTCCTTCGCACTCATGGCCAACATTAAAGTGGACAACACACGCTCCGTACGGAGCGTTCTCCGCGAATGAGAGATGGCCCACGGCAATCGCTCTGTAAAGATGGAACGTTGGCATATTGAGTTGTCGCAGAACCATTTCGGTACTTGAATGTTCAGACGGAAAACCTGATGTATTCCTGAGAAGTCTTTTAGCCGCCGTGTCGTGAAACTGTGACGTCGGTGACAAAACCGACCACAGTCTGGACAGCATGCACCGCTGGACACGAGACGAGCGGCACAGTGTCTCACCCCATCGTGTGAGTGAGCACTCGTGACACACAGGCGATCATCTAAGAACTCCAACTCGTTCATGGAAATCAATCCTTTTTGATTTTATTCCCATAATGTCGGCATCACTACCTCACCAACATTGCGTAAGAACCGCATTTGTATTGCAAAATACAATTGTTAGTATAAGTATTATAAAGGATTGATGTAGGTA
>DALYYK010000619.1:0-1431 GCA_031983305.1 Candidatus Fimivivens sp.
GAAATAATAAAGATCGCCGTCGCTGTAGAGGTATTCCATGTCCTTGCGCTCAACAAAGGCGGTCGGGAATTTCTCGTTGGGGTTAAAAGTGCGGTCGAGCACCGAACCCGAAATAACATTGCGGATCTTGGTGCGTACGAAAGCGGCGCCTTTGCCCGGCTTGACGTGCTGGAACTCGATGATCTGGAACACGTTGCCGTCGACGTCAAAGGTTACGCCGTTTCTAAATTCACCTGCTGTAATCATATAGCTGCTCCTCCTTGAGATAACTCTCTTGCATATGTAACTAATAATAGCCTAAAAAGACACTTTTTTCAAGCATCGAAACGGTGTTCTTAAAAATTTTATAGAATAATGAGCTGTTTAGGGCTGTGTGCGAGGTTCTCAAAGCCGTTCTCGGTGACGGCCACCACATCCTCAATGCGCACGCCGAAGCGCCCCTCAAGGTAGATGCCCGGCTCGACGCTTAAAACATTGCCTGCCGCCGCACAGCCTTCGGCGAGCGGCGAGAAGCGCGGCTCCTCATGAATCTCAAGCCCAAGCGAATGCCCCAGCGCGTGCCCAAAGCAGCCCTTGTAGCCCGCGTCCTCAATCAGGCTGCGCGCGGTTAAATCCACCATTCTACAGCTTGCCCCGGCTTTTATGACTTCAAACGCCTTTTGCTGCGCTTTTAGCACTGTTTCGTAAACTTTTTTCTGTTCGTCGTCTACATGGCCGACCGCCACGGTGCGGGTCATGTCGGAACAGTAGCCGTCTTTTTTCGCGCCGAAGTCCAGCGTGAGAAAATCGCCCGGCGCGAGCGGTTTTTCGGTCGGGACGCCGTGCGGCATCGAGCTGTTAGGACCTGAGACGGCAATCGTATCAAACGCGAGGCCGTCGCCGCCGAACCTGCGCATCAGATATTCAAGCTCGCTGGCAATCTCGCGCTCGGTTCTGCCCACGCGGATAAAATTTAAAATCTCCGAAAAGCCGCGATCGGTGACGGCCTGCGCCTGCCGCATCAGCTCCAACTCCCCGGCCGACTTGACCGAGCGGTGCGACAGAATGAGGTCATCGAGCAGCTTACCCGAGCACAGCGCCACCCCGGGCAGCGCCTCTTTCCAGCCTTCAAATTCCGAGACAGTCATGTGCTGCGTCTCGACCGCGAGCGTTTTAACGCCGTAGCTTTCGGCAAACGCGCGTATCTGCTTAAACAGCGACTGTTGCAGCGTGACATTGCAGCCCTGCGCGACGGCTTTGGCCTTTTCGATGTAGCGAAAGTCGATGACCAGCTCGGCCCCGCCGCGCGTGATGAGCAGCGTCCCCGCGCTTGAGGCCATGCCGGTATAATACCGGCGGTTGACGTCCGATACGATCAGCGCCGCGTCAACCTCGGGCGGCAATGCGCAGGCGAGCCGTTGTATGCGTTGTTCGGTCATAGTATAATCGCTC
>DALYYK010000620.1:0-1427 GCA_031983305.1 Candidatus Fimivivens sp.
AAAAATCTCAGCCTGAAACAGCAAAATGCGAGCTGCCCGCCGATGTCTGGCTGTTTTCGATTCGGGACAGCCGATCCCCCTGAATAAAGACATCCCGCAGTTCCTCGACCATGGGTACAAGCTCTTGAATAATTGACGCGTCCTTTCGCACATTTGCAGCGATCAGCTGGCGGTTGAAAAAGTCGTACAGCGCCGCAAGGTTATTTGAAATCGGATACTGTCTGTCCAGCGTGGCGGTCAGATAGTTTAAAATTTTCTGTGCCTTTTGCAGCGCCAGATTGGTGGTCGGAATATCCTTTTCCGAGATGCCCTGAATCGCCAAATTCATATTCAAAATGGTTGCCTCATACAGCTTCGTCAGCATTTCGCCGTGTGTCATCGTCATAACCGACTGCGAGGCATATTTGTTATAGGGATTATAAGCCATATTTTTACCCTCTCTCAGTGCGTTTATTACATCGAAGACATCATCGAGGTCAGCCACGAGCTGGTGCCGTTCATATTTGAGATCATCGATTCCATGGCGTTAAACTGCTTCCAATAACGCCCGTATTCCGTCTGATACCGCGTCTCAAGTCTGTCCAGACCGTCTTTGATATCCTTGATTTGTTTGTAGATGTTGCTGGAGGTATCGGTTTTGCCCGTAGCGCCGGCTATGCGTACAAGGGTGCCGGGATTCGTAGGACTGGTTCTGGTCGCGTCGCTGATCGCTTTGTTGAGCAGCGTCGCAAGACCGGTTTCAGAGTCGGTGAACAGCTTCATAACGGCGTCAGGATTCTCGGCAATCAGCGACTTAAGCTTACTGGGATCGCTGATAGTCATATTATCCTTTGTGCCAAAATAAGAGGTCGTTATACCCAGATCGTAAAGGGCAAGGCTGCCTTCCGGCTTGGTATAAAGCGTTCTGCGCAGGCTCGAGAGCACACCGGCCAATGAGCTGTCGTTACGCAGCAGGCCTTCCTTCGATTTTTCCTCCCACTTTTGGATCTGTGAATCGCTCATCTCATCTTCCTGCGTGGAGGTCAGCGGCAAATATTTCTTATAGGTGGGGTCAGCATCCAGCAGCTTGTTGATGCTGTTAGTCAGCGTATTATAATCGCTCATAAATTTAATGACGGTATCGTAAATTTGGTCGGTACCCTGCGTGACCGTAATGGTGGAAGACTCGTCGGTTTTAGCAAGCAGCGTCAGGCTGACGCCATCCACCGTAAAGGAGTTTGTATTGCGCTCAATCTCGACGCCATTAACCTCCACAACAGCATTTGAACCGTCGGTTACCTGAAACAAATCGGGGGCGGCGGCATAAGTATCAAGCCTGCCCTCGGTCTGCCCAATCAGCTTGCCGCTGACATCGACAAAGTCCATGGGGATATCAACGCCGCAGATACGGATATAGGCTTTGCTCTCATCGAACGAACTATCAAAGT
>DALYYK010000621.1:0-1425 GCA_031983305.1 Candidatus Fimivivens sp.
CGCCCTGGTACCACTAAGGCGTCTGCTATGACTCTTAAACTGAACGGCCCAACATCGGCGGTAGGTGCGAAAAATATCGGCGGCAGCGGCTTGATGGACTTTACGCACCCGCTGAGTCGCATCCTGCGCACGCGGGATGAAGATTGATCGAAACCCGACGATATGATAAAATAGATTTATAACGCCGTCCTGTTGCAGGACGGCAAGACCAAACAGATGAAATGGAGACCCCAGAACAATGAACGAAAAAGAAATTGCGGAAATTCGCCGCCGCTTTCGTCCGGATAAGAGCAATATCACCCGGGTGCGCGGCTGCTATGTCAATGAGAAGCGTGAGATTGTATCGGCGTTTGACCAGTCGCTGCGCATCATGTCGCAGGAGGAGTCGGAGGCGCTGCTGGGTATTTTAAAGAAAACCTTGTCGGGCACACTGGGCAAAAACCTCATCGACATTGAATTTGCGACCCAGCAGGTGGTGGATGGTGAAGAACACAAGCTGTTGATGGCGCTTAAAAATTCAGCGCTCGACGATGAAGAAGCAATACAAACCTTTTATGCGCGCGTGCTACAGGTGCTTGATCTTGACCAGAATTATTTGATCTTGCTGGCATATGACAAATACGATGTGCCTAATTATGCCAAGGACGGAGATCGGCGGAGTGAGTCGACCGATGTATTTTCCTATTTCTTATGCAGTGTCTGCCCGGTCAAAATGACTAAGCCCGCGCTCGGCTACTACGCGCCCGAGAATATGTTCCGAAACATCTCGGTCGACTGGGTCGTGTCCCCACCCGAATTAGGATTTATGTTCCCGGCCTTTGACGATCGAAGTACCAACATTTATAACGCCGTTTACTATACGCGCAACATTGCCGAAAACCACGAGGAATTTATCGGCGCTGTGTTTAAAACCGATATTCCCATGCCCGCCGCCGCGCAAAAAGAGACCTTTGAGGCCGTTTTGAGCGACAGCGTCGCCGACGGTTGCAGCCTGCAAGTCGTGCAAGCCGTGCATGAACAGCTCTCGGGGCTGATCGCCGAACACAAGGCCAACAAGGTGCGAGAGCCGCTCGTTGTCTCAAAGCAGACGGTCAAGGATGTGTTAGAGTCCTGCGGTGTGTCGCAGGCGCATACGGCGGCCTTTGAGGAGCGGTATGACGCCGCTTTTGGCGCCGATAAGGCGATTAGCCCGCGTAACATTGTGGACACGAGACAGCTTGAGGTTCGCACGCCCGATGTGACCATCCGGGTAAGCCCAGGCTGTGGCGATCTGGTCGAAACACGGGTTCTCAACGGCAGAAAATACATATTGATCCGCGCTGATCAGGGCGTGGAGGTCAACGGAGTTCCAATCAACATTCTTGAGAACCTCGACTAGAAGATCGTCTGAACAGACAGTTTTGAAAGGATACGGCGTGGATATTA
>DALYYK010000622.1:0-1411 GCA_031983305.1 Candidatus Fimivivens sp.
ACAACCGCCGAGCGGGTAATAGTCGGCGGTGTGTCTGCAGCGGTGATATTCAGCTGCACCTGCACGATGTCAGTGTTGCCACCGTCCGGCCAGTCGCCATCCACCTGTACTGCCGGGAAGTTGAAGACGTATTTGCCTTCGTCGTTCTCCAGCGTGAAACCAAACTGCATGGTTTCGCCAGACAGCGACTTCTTCCACGCGTCGTAGGCGTCTTTCGACCATGACAGCGTGATGCTGCCAGACGGGGTGAACGTGGTCGGAATGTTTGCACCGGCAAACGGGTTGCCACTGCCGATACAGCGCTGAGTCTGCAGGTTGTTGTCGAACTGGATGTTGAAGGTATCGACGCAGAAACCATCGCCGCCTGTCACGCCATTGAGCGAGATAGCCGTAACCTGCTTGAAGGTGTAGCGAAGGTCGCCAGCGCCATCAATCGGGTTAGAGAAGTAACTGGTATCGTCTGCTTTGGTGTCGAAGCCAAGACCAGCAAAGGTCACGGTGGCAGTGATATCGCCGTCATTCGGAATCGACAACTGGAATGTGCCGACCTGACAGCCGCGGGCAATCGACGCTACGCCAATATCCTCAGCGTATGATGCAACAGAGAAAGCGATACGGTCGTTGCCCATGTTGAGCACATTGTTGTTCCATTCGGAACCGAAGCAGGATGCGAGGAAATCATCATGCTGGCCCCAGCGGAACTTAGCCCCGACGTCGCCACCAACATCAACAGTACCGGTGCTCCTGCCCTGACTCATTCGACTACCGCCGATCTCGTCGTTATCAATCATATTCTGGCTAGGGCCAACGCCAAAAGATGTACGCTTCAAAAGGTTCCACTGACCCGTAGCTGGCGTGGTTCCCGGGATGGTTTCACGGATATAAGCCGTGGTTATTTTGGCTCCAGAACTCACAGGAGTATCCTCATTAGTGATGCCGCTACAGCAGCAGTTTTGGTATAATTTGTGGGCGGCTAGGCTGATCCCCGAAAAGCCGGATTCATCACCCGGCCTGCCGCACCACTTCAGTGATGAGAACTCTTTGATGGAGAGTTGTTATGCAAGAAATTTGGCGGGATTTCCCCGATGAGCGCCTTACAGGTTCCTATGAAGTTTCAAACCTTGGCCGAGTGCGCTCATTAGATCGCGTGATCGAAACATCTGACGGACGCCATAGGCTTTTCCCCGGCGTAATTCTTAAACAAGCAAAAGACAAGCATGGCTACATGAAAGTGACGCCTAAAATTAGATCTCCTAGGCAGAGCTTGAACTTTCTTGTAAGCCGGGCGGTTGCTTTGGCCTTTTGCCATAAGCCAGAAGGCTGTGATGTCGTAAATCACTTAGACGGTGACAAGACCAACAATCACGCTTCAAATCTTGAATGGACTACTGTGCGTGGAAATACCCAACAT
>DALYYK010000623.1:0-1410 GCA_031983305.1 Candidatus Fimivivens sp.
CGGTGAGCATAATGTTGAAAATGCGACCGCAGCAGCAGCTTTTGCCCTGGCGATCGGTATTGGTCTGGATGATATCGTGGCCGGTCTGGAACAGGCCGTGGGTGCGAAAGGTCGTCTGAACTTTATTCCGTACAAAGACTATTTATTTATTGACGACACCTACAATGCCAATCCGGGTTCGATGCGTGCAGCGGCTGAAGTTCTGGCGCAGCAGCAGGGCATCCGGGTGATGGTCACCGGCGATATTGGTGAACTCGGTTCATCTGCCGCAATCGAGCATTACAAGCTCGGTCGGGATCTGGTCTCGGTGAAAGGCATTAATTTTGTGGTGGCTGTAGGTGAATTTGCGCCTGCCGCACAAGAAGGTGCTCGTAGTACACAATATGGTAAAAAAATGCAGGCTTTCCTGAATCAGGAGCAGGCATTACCGTTTTTAATTCGTTTGATTGAAACACATCAACCTCAGCCGATGTCATTCCTGTTTAAAGGGTCGCGTTTTACCCATATGGAAACATTGATGGCTGCATTGATGGAGAAACTCTAAATGCTGTTATGGCTCTTTGAACATTTGGCGGGCTTTGACAGCACGTTTCAGGTGGTTCGTTATTTAACTTTACGTGCTTTGCTCAGTGTCTTGACGGCATTGACCATCGGTCTGGTGCTCGGTCCTGTAATGATTCGCAAGCTTCAGGCGCTGAAATATGGTCAGGCAGTCAGCTCGTATGCCCCTGAAAACCATGCTAAGAAAATGGGCACGCCGACCATGGGCGGGGTGCTGATCCTGCTTTCGATTGGTATCTCAACTCTACTCTGGGCAGATCTTTCCAATCCTTATGTCTGGATTGTGCTGGGTGTGATGGTGATTTTCGGTGCCGTTGGCTGGGCCGATGACTGGATTAAAATCCGTTATAAAGACAATGCGGGTTTGCCTGCGAAGAAAAAATTCTTCTGGACTTCAGTTGGTTCTTTGGGTGCTGGTATTGCTTTGTATGTCATTGCACAGCAACAGACCAATCCGGTGCATACCGCGAATATGCTGGATCTGCTGATTCCATTCTTTAAAGACCTAAGCATTCCATTGTCGATGATCCCGTTGGGTATTGGCTTCATTATTTTCACTTACTTCGTGATTAATGGCGCATCCAATGCCGTGAACTTGACTGATGGTCTGGATGGTCTGGCGATTATGCCAATCGTGCTGGTTGCTACGGGTCTGGGCGTATTTGCCTATCTGGCCGGTGATGTGCGCTTTGCCAATTATCTGCATATTCCTTATGTGAAATATTCGTCTGAACTGGTGGTGGTCTGTGCTGCCATGATCGGAGCAGGTCTGGCTTTCCTTTGGTATAATGCCCATCCGGCTCAAGTATTTATGGGTGATGTCGGTGCTTTATCTCTTGGTGCGATGCT
>DALYYK010000624.1:0-1404 GCA_031983305.1 Candidatus Fimivivens sp.
CTCAGTAATATCCGCCGTGATGTAGCCCGTTATCAAAGTTTGGCAGCTCAAGGTGGCATTGCAGCACAAACGCTGGATACGTCCCTTGCACAGGCCGAACAGGCGCAGGCTCAGGTGGAAGCGTATCAGGCCAAACTGATTCAGGCTAATAACGATTTGACTGATACAGTGATTGTTTCTCCTGTTAATGGACGAATTGGTGTTGGTGAATTAAGTACCGGCCGTTATGTCCAGGCAGGGAGTACTGTGTTGGCAACCGTTTCAACTGTTGATCCGGTGCAAGTCCGTTTCAGCATGAGTGAAAATGAATATTTGAAATTTGCCCGCATGGGTAACTCACCGGATGCCTGGGGACAAAATCTCAAGCTGCTCTTAAGTGACGGCAGCGCCTATCCGCTTGCCGGTCATTTGGAGCAAATAGACCGTGGTATGGCTAATCAAACAGGAACATTGACGATGAAAGCTGCCTTTGACAATCCTCAGCAGCTGCTAATTCCCGGAATGTTTGCCCGCATCGTGGCTGTTGGTGAAAACAGGACAGGAGCAATGCTTATTCCGCAGCGTGCTGTCCAGGAAATGTTAGGCAAAACGTTTGTCACTGTTGCAGGTGCCGATAATAAAGCGGAGACCCGGGCTGTCAAATTGGGAGCAAAAATCGGCAGTCTGCAAATCGTAGAAGAGGGCCTTACTGGACAAGAAGTGATTGTTGTCGAAGGATTTGCTAAAGCGCAGCCCGGTTCGCCGCTCAAAATTACTATGATCGGGCCGGATGATCTGAATATTCCGGTCGCGAAGTAAGGGGGCGGGTTTATGGCAAGGTTTTTTATCAACCGACCGATTTTCGCAATCGTTATCGCAATTCTCATTACGTTGGCTGGAGGCATTGCCGCATTTAACCTGCCGATTGCTCAGTATCCGCAAATTACTCCGCCCCAGGTTAGTGTTAGTGCGATATATACCGGTGCTAATGCGGATGTTGTAGAAAAAACAGTTGCTCAGGTTATTGAGCAGCAGGTTAACGGCGTAGGTGCCGTTGCCATGAGTTCAACTAGTGCCGATTCCGGCCGATATTCGCTGAATGTTAAGTTTGAACTGGGCGAAGACCCGGATATGGTAACGATGTATACGCAGAACCGGGTAGTTCAGGCTAATGCCGGTCTGCCGCAGGATGTACAGTTGACCGGCGTAACAACCCGTAAAGTTTCCCCTGATACGGCTTTGTACTTTAGCCTTGTATCGCCGAAGGGTGATTATGACAGTGTTTTTCTCAAGAATTATGGCAGTATTAATATTATCGATGACATTCGCCGCGTTAAAGGTGTAGGTGATGTTGGCGAATATGGTACCGACTTCGGGATGCGTATCTGGTTGAAGCCCGATAAGCTGGCGCAAATGAAGATCACC
>DALYYK010000625.1:0-1401 GCA_031983305.1 Candidatus Fimivivens sp.
TACAAGCCCGCGGCGGCTATGCTGCTGGCGCTGCTGGTCCTGAACCTCATCATGGGCTTTGTGATCTACGCTATCACCCCGCTGGATTTGCTCACCGCCTTGCTCTGCGCCATTCCGGGTGGAATCAGTGAGATGCCCCTCATCGCTATGGACTTTGGAGCCGACGCGGCCAAGGTGGCGGTGATGCAGTTTGCCCGCATGGTGGTGGGGGTGGGCTTTTTCCCGGGCTTTATCGCGTGGGTCAATAAACGGGAAGCGCCCGATACCGGGGCGGCGGCAGTCGTTTGTTGCGCCCTCTCTCCAGAGGCCAACCCCGAGGCATGCGTCCCCCCGGAGCCATCGGGCTGGGCGGCAAGGTGGAAGCCTATTCTGACGGCGATAGCCTGTGCGGTGGTTTGCGGCGTGGCGGGGGTGTATTCCCCCATACCCTCCGGCGCGTTGCTGCTGCCTATGCTGGGTATAATCGGCCTCAAGCTGCGGCGGGTTCCGGTTCATCTGCCACGCAAGCTGCGTCGGTTTGCACAGGTGCTGGCGGGCTCGTATATCGGCTGTTCGGTCACCTATCAGGATTTGCTTGATTTAAAACAACTGGCCGTCCCGGCAGTAATTCTGCTGGCGGGATATTTGCTCAACAGCTATTTCAGCGGCAGAATGTTGCAGCGTCACTTCGGGCTCACCCTCAAGCAGGGGATGCTTGCCACAAGCCCGGCGGGGGCCAGCGACATCGCCCTCATCTCGGCGGATATCGGCGTCCAAAGCGCCGACGTCGTGATCCTTCAGGTGCTTCGCATGCTGGCGGCCATTTCTGTCTTTCCCTACATATTACGATTTGTGGCAAGCGCTATCGGCGGATAAAGAGAACAAGAGAGGTACCCATGAAACAATCTATTTTTGAACAAGAGTGCGCCGTATTGGCTCAAAAGCTGGAAAAGGTTCGGGAGGGGATTGAAGATCTGCAATTGCAGAGCAAAAGCCTGCCCGACCTGTACCGCAACCAGCCGGAGCTTTTAGCGGAGATGACGGTCCAAAACCGCAGCCGTATGACCCGCATGAAGCAAGCATTAGAAAAGCCCTACTTCGCCCGCATTGATTTTCAGTCCGAGGATGCTGTCGAGGCGTGTTATCTGGGCAAGATCGGCATTGAGGACGAACACCAGAAGATCGTTACGGTGGATTGGCGCGCCCCCATCGCCACCTTGTATTACGACAGCAACTTAGGCCCGGCGACCTACGAGGCGCCGGGCGGAATCATCGAGGGAGAGCTGCTGCTCAAGCGGCAGTACGACATCGAGGCGGGGACGCTGAAAGCTTATCACGACGTGGAGGCCGTCGCCAACGACGAGCTGCTGATGCCCTACTTGGCGACGGGCGGTGACAACCGGCTCAAAAATATCGTTTCGA
>DALYYK010000626.1:0-1397 GCA_031983305.1 Candidatus Fimivivens sp.
ACTTTATTACGCAGCAGCTTTTTTCTTATATGTCAACTGGAGCAAAACAACGACGATGATACACCCCAAGCCGATTATGTCGGTCAGAAACGAACTATTTATCAGACAAATCGATCCAACAGCCGCCACTAGGCGTTCTATAATGTTTAGCTTGCGGTGGTAATATCCTTCCGCACACAACGCCAGAGCAAACACACCGATAACCGAGGTGATAATAACCCGAATACCAGATAGAATGCTCAAGCCGGCCGGCAGTAGCAGCTCAGGCGAATAAACAAACATAAACGGAATAATAAAGCCCGTTATAGCCAGACGTACTGCCGCCCAGCCCGTCTGGTTGGGGTCGGCGCCGGAAAGGCCCGCGGCAGTGTAAGCCGCCGTTGCAACAGGGGGCGTAATGGCCGACAAAATGCCATAGTAAAATACGAACAAGTGCGCTGCCAGTGCAGGTACGCCCAACTGAATAATCGCAGGTGCCGCAATAGTGCTGGTGAGTACATAACAGGCGGTGGTGGGCAGACCCATCCCCAATACCGTAGCGGTAAGCATGGTTAGAATCAGCGTTGTAATCAGCAACCCGCCCGAAAGTTTTAAAATTGCTGCGCCCATTGCGAGAATGGCACCGGTAAGCGACACCATGCCGATCAAAATACCAATAACCGCGCAGGCTGCCGCAACCGAGAGCGCCGAGAGCGCACCCGACTCCATCGCCTTCAGCAGTGCCATCGGTTTGATCCATGTATCGCGTTTGATAAAGCTGGACACAATGGCAAGCACAATACCGACAACCGCCGCGCGCATGGCGTTATAACCCGAAACCAGCATAAAAATGATACCGAACAGCGGAAGCAGCAGATGACCGCGCTCCAGCAGTACCTTTTTTAGCTTGGGAATTTCTTCCTTGGGCAGTCCTTCAATGTTCTCCTTGCGCGCGCGCAGGTCAATCATAATCCACGCGCTGACATAATAAAGTATCGCCGGCAGAAGCGCCGCTCTGATGATGGTGAGGAATGGCACGCCCAGCGAATCCGCGATAATGAAAGCGGCCGAGCCCATAACCGGCGGCATAATCTGCCCGCCTGTGGATGCCACCGCCTCAACCGAGCTGGCAAAATAATCTTTGTAGCCAGTTCGGCGCATCAGCGGAATGGTAAACGCACCGGTGGTAACCACGTTGGCCGAAGCCGAACCGCTGATGGATCCCATCAGCCCGCTGGCCACAACCGATACCTTGGCGGGGCCGCCGCGCGCACCACCCGCAACCGACATGGCAATGTCGTTAAATACGGCAGACATTCCGGTGGCACTCAAAAAAGCGCCGAACAGGATAAACAAAAAAATAAAAGTTGAAGAAACGCCGAGAATCTGTCCATAAACTCCCTCGGTTGTCAGAGTCA
>DALYYK010000627.1:0-1393 GCA_031983305.1 Candidatus Fimivivens sp.
TCAGAATATTTTTATCCTCCGGCTCGCCGCAACTCCATATGTAAGCAATCAGTGCGGTGTAGAGTAGACGTTCCGTATTTGGCCAGAAAGGGTCTGCCGACGAGCTTTTACTATCACCATTGGTGTTGGCCATGAGCACATCTACCAGCTTTAAAATATCCGCTTCGCTGTGTATGTATACAAATGGGTTATAACTCTGGGACTGCCGCAAGCCTTCCGTCTCGTTAAGGTTCAGCACCCGTATCTGATATCCGCACTTTTCAAAGGCGTTGCCGCATTCTTTCAATAGCGTACCCTTGGGGTCCGTAATCACGTAACTACTGTGCATTTGCAGCAGGTTGGGAAGAACAAAGAACAGGGATTTACCCGAACCCGAACCGCCGATAACCAATACGTTTTTGTTGCGGTTGTAGTCCTCGGTCTCGGTGCGCTTCATGCGCCCGGCCATGGACAAACGTTCTGTTTGGGTCAGGATGATGTTTTTCTCTGGGTCGGGGTCGATGAAGGGTGCAATATCTGCGGCCTTGCCCCATCGCGCGGAGCCGTATTCCTCACCGGGACGAAACACCCTGCGCCGCTGTAACAATATCGCCGCCAGTACCAGAACCGCCGCGCCGGCAACCGCTAGGTCAATACTGTCAAGCGACAGTGCAAACGGCTTTCGAAGCATGGATGCCAGCGCCAATCCGAAGGTTAACTTATACGGGCTGCCATCCGTAAAGGCTATACGCAGCTGTCCACTGAGGCGGTTAACATATAAAAACACGCACAGAACGAAAACAGCGGTAAGGGCATACAACGTAAGCTTCTTGCGCTTCATCGCGTTTTTTCCTTCTGCGGGATGCGTTGCCGGGTCATCTCCTTCGTAACCTCGCGCGCCTGCTCCAGCGCCCTGGCTTCATGCTTTGCTTTTTCAAGTGCCTTGGGAATGGAACGTGGCTTAGGCAATGGGCGCTGGACTTTTGCTTCCTCCAGAGCGGTAAAGGAAACGTCAATCGGCCGGGGAGATCGAGGGCCTGCCTCAATGGGCAGGGGCTCCTTGGGTTCCCTCAGCAGTAGCACGGCCTCCGGCGCCTGAAGGGTCGCAATCTCCTTGCCGGGCGGCAGCGCAAGAAAGGTTTGAATAAACACTGCTTCGCGTTCCGGCCCTTTCTCTGGCAACGTCACACCGGGCGATTCCTTTGCAAACGTTTTAACCAGGTAGTCGTTTAAGGCGGCTGCGATCTGCGCTTGATCCTTGGCTTTGAAAAACAGAACATAATTCCCCGATTCGCCCTGCTGCATTGCGGCAAACCCGACATGATACTTTTTCATGATTTTGGATAGTTCCTTCAGGTTGGGGTCTTTAACCAGCTGGGCGTCCAAGGTATAGCCCTCGTTAGCCAGCTTCTTC
>DALYYK010000628.1:0-1387 GCA_031983305.1 Candidatus Fimivivens sp.
GCCTGATACCCGACGGCGCAGTGCTGATCAACGGCGATAAAATTGAGGCGGTCGGCACCACTGAAGCGCTGATGCAGCAGTACGGCGATTCCGGCTGCGAAATTATAGACGCCACCGGCAAGGCGGTTCTGCCCGGCTTTGTCGATTCGCATACCCACTTTATCTTTGGCGGTTATCGCGCCGACGAATTCTCGTGGCGGCTGCGCGGCGATAGCTATATGTCGATTATGGAGCGCGGCGGCGGCATCAACGCCTCGGTCAGCAAGACCCGCGCGGCCACGCTTGAAGAACTCGTCGAGGTCGGTCGCGACCGTCTGGCCCGGATGCTTGAATTTGGTGTGACCACCGTCGAGGGCAAGAGCGGCTACGGTCTCGATAAAGAAACCGAGCTTAAGCAGCTGCGCGCCATGAAGGCGCTTTCGGGCACACAGCCGGTCGACATCGTCCCCACCTTTATGGGTGCGCACAGTGTGCTGCCTGAATATAAGGGGCGCGAGCGTGATTTTCTCGATATGCTGCTGCGCGATGTCGCCCCTGTGGTTAAAGCCGAAGACCTCGCCGAATTTGTCGATATTTTTACCGAAAAGAACGTTTTCTCGATCGATGACTCGCGCTATTATCTCAACGCGATCAAGGAAATGGGCTTTAAGCTCAAAATCCATGCCGATGAGATGGTGCAGCTTGGCGGCGCCGAGCTGGCCGCCGAGGTTGGTACCGTTTCGGCCGATCATCTGCTGCAGGCGTCGGATCAGGGCATTGCCGACATGGCAAAGGCCGGTGTTATCGGCACCATGCTGCCTGCCACCGCCTTTAGCCTCAAAGAAGAGTTTGCACGCGCCCGCAAGATGATCGACGACGGCATGGCGGTCGCCATCGCGAGCGACCTGAATCCCGGCAGCTGCTTTACCAACTCGATTCCGCTGCTGATCGCGCTGGCCTGCATCTATATGTGCATGTCGATCGAAGAGGTGGTTACGGCACTGACCATCAACGGCGCCGCGGCTGTCGGCCGAGCAGACCGGGTCGGCAGCATTGAGCCGGGCAAGCAGGCCGACATCATCTTCTTACGATATCCGTCGATTCAATTTCTGCCTTATCACACCGCAATCAACCTCGTTGAAACGGTCATGAAAAACGGCGAAATCGTCCTAACCCGATAACCCCTCCCCCTTATATAAAGCGAAGGCCGGACCCGCTGCATGCACAGCGGGTCCGGCGCGTTTTATTTTATCGGAACCTGCATCGGATGCTCAGAAAATGAGCCTAAAATTATTGTTACATCCCTATATCTTACGAAATATTCAATACCGCATACTTAAAGATTGGCATTTTAATATATTCTGTGGTAGATGCCGGTAATTAATTTTTAAAAAATTTACTTGTTTTT
>DALYYK010000629.1:0-1386 GCA_031983305.1 Candidatus Fimivivens sp.
GGCGGGTCGTCTTTCCTGCTGCTTGAAAATACAAACAGCCGCGCACCCATCGTCTAAAACGACGCAGGTGCGCGGCTATGAATGTTGTTCCTATTCTTTTATCGCGGGGCGCTGAGACCGACCAGATCCTTGACCACCTCAGACGCCAATATGAAGCCAGCCACAGGCGGTACAAATGAGACGCTGCCGGGCACCTGCCGGCGGATTGCGCACTTGCGCTGCGTTCCGGGCGGACAGACGCAATGAAATTTGCAGCTGAGCGCCTCTGTTTCCATCGGCGTGATGGCAGGCTCCTTAGAATAGACCACCTTGAGCGATGCGATACCGCGCTTTCTCAGCTCGTAGCGCATCACCCTTGAAAGCGGACAGTACGAGGTTTCGTAGATATCCGCAACGGTCAGGTCGGTGGGGTTGAGCTTGTTGCCCACTCCCATGCAGCTCACAACGGGTGTTCCCGCCGCTTTAGCGCGTTCGATCAGCGTCAGCTTGGAGGATACAGTATCAATCGCGTCCACAATGTAATCATACGCTGAAAAATCAAAGCAGGCGGCAGTTTCTTCGTTATAAAAACAGTTATGCGGGGTAACGCTGCAAGCAGGGTTTATTTCATGTATCCGGTCAGTGATGACATCGGCCTTATTTTTTCCGACAGTTTTATGCGTGGCCAGCAGTTGGCGGTTGATATTGGTCAGGCAGATGCGGTCGTCGTCGACCACATCAATAGCGCCGACACCGGCGCGCACAAGCGCCTCTGCGGCGTAAGCACCGACGCCCCCTAAGCCAAATACGACGACACGGGCGCGTCGGAGCTTCTCCATCGCCTCACGCCCAAGCAGCAGCTCGGTTCTTGCAAATTCGTTTAACATGAATCGTGTTCCTTTCAGATAGTGTTAGCGGTGGTATGGCGGATGCCCGGCCGGTATAGGCCCTGCTTTCTCGGGGGACGGTATTCGCGGCAGAGTCCGCGCGATAGAACCGGCAACGTGAGCATGCCCACACCATTTGGGATGTGTTATGCCATAAATATATTTGATAATTCATATGTGAATAGTATTATATCAAAATGAACGGCCTTTTGACCAGCTATTTTCTAAAATAATAGCGCTAAAGCTTATGACGTTTAATGTCAAATAAAATGCCTGTTGACACGGCAGGGCATATTGACAAATCCGTTTATTTTTTCTATCATATAAAACATATTAATTATATATGAAAACGGTGGTTGAGTGCGCATTCCTTCATAAGGCTGTTACCGCTCGACGGAGGTGACCGACATGATACTGCATTATCAAAACACAGCGGCTATCGCTGAAGGCTGCATTTTTAAAAGGCTGCTGGGCATATCCAAAATATATCCGGGGCACATCTTCATGCCGTTAAAGCGGG
>DALYYK010000630.1:0-1371 GCA_031983305.1 Candidatus Fimivivens sp.
GCTCGCCCCAATAGCGCTGGCGGGCGAACACCCAATCGCGCAGCTTATAGTTGACTTTCTCATGCGCTAGGCCGCGCTCCGCGAGGAAGTCTGTAATCTTCTTTTTAGCCTCATCGACAGTCAGGCCGTCGAGCATGCCGGAATTGACCATGATGCCGGTGGCGCAGTCGACAAACGCTTCTTGGGTCACGTCGCCGCCCTTGACCACCTCGATGATCGGCAGGTCGAACTTCTTGGCAAACTCCCAGTCTCGGGTGTCGTGGCCCGGAACCGCCATAATGGCGCCGGTGCCATAGCTCATGAGGACGTAATCCGAAACGAAGATCGGAATCTCTTTGTCGTTCACCGGGTTGATGCCCGCGACGCCCTCGATGCGCACACCGGTCTTGTCCTTGGCCAGCTCGCTGCGCTCAAAGTCGGACTTATGCGCCGCTTCTTCCTGATAGGCGCGCACGGCGTCGAGGTTTTTGATGCTGCCCTCCCACTTTTTGAGGAAGGGGTGCTCGGGACTCATGACCATGTAGGTCACGCCGAACAGCGTGTCGGGGCGGGTCGTAAAGACAGTCATCACATCGCCGGCGGTCGTTTTAAAATCGACCTCGGCGCCGGTTGAGCGGCCGATCCAGTTGGTTTGAGACACCTTGACTCTGTCTATGTAGTCGACAAGATCAAGATCGTCGATCAAACGCTGCGCGTATTCGGTGATTTTGAGCATCCACTGGCTCTTGACCTTGTGGATGACCTCGCCGTGGCAGCGCTCGCACGCACCGTTGACGACCTCTTCGTTCGCTAAGACCACCTTGCAGGAGGTGCACCAGTTGACGGCCATCTCCTTTTTATAGGCGAGGCCCTTTTTGAAGAGCTGAAGGAAAATCCACTGCGTCCACTTGTAGTAGTCGGGGTCGGTGGTGTTGACCTCGCGATCCCAGTCAAACGAAAGCCCAAGCGCCTTTAATTGTGACTTAAAATTTGCCACGTTGCGGCGGGTGACAAGCTCGGGGTGGATGTGGTTTTTGATCGCAAAGTTTTCGGTCGGCAGGCCAAACGCGTCCCAGCCCATCGGGTAGAGCACGTTATAGCCCTGCATGCGGCGCTTTCTCGAGACGATGTCCAGCGCGGTGTACGAGCGCGGATGCCCGACATGCAGCCCCTGCGCCGAAGGGTACGGAAACTCTACGAGCGCGTAAAACTTGGGGCGAGAATAATCCTCAACCGCCGCAAACGCCTTTTTCTCATCCCAAACGCGCTGCCACTTGCTTTCGATCGACTTAAAATCGTACTTCAAGGTGACTCACTCTCCAATCGGCATTGCTGCCTTTGTTAATTATTCCATTCGACCTCGGGTGCGTCGCCCCAAAGCCGTTCCAGCGA
>DALYYK010000631.1:0-1370 GCA_031983305.1 Candidatus Fimivivens sp.
ATATATAACGCCGGGGCGGCGCTCTTTCGCTCGCAAGGCAACTCTCGTATATCCATGCTGACGGCGCTGTTGATGAACGTGCTCAACATAGGCGGCAACGCCATCTTTTTATTTGGCTACAACATGGGCGCGCGTGCCGTCGGGCTCGGGACGCTGATTGCACGCGTTGTGGGCGCGGCCGTGATGCTGTATCTGATCAAGGACCGTCGGAACCGCGTCTATGTCGAACAGATATGGCCGCCGCGCTTTAAGCCCAAGGTGGTGGGCACCATTCTGCGCATCGGTGTGCCGACCGGCCTTGAAAACGGCATGTTCCATTTTGGTAAGCTAATGGTGTCGGGATTGGTTGCATCGTTTGGCACCGTTGCAATTACGGCTAACGCGGTCGGCAACAGCATTGCTTCAACGGCCTGCATTCCCGGTTCAGCGGTGGGACTCGGCATGATTACGATTGTTGGGCAATGCATCGGCGCGGGCCAGTACGATCAGGCGCGCAGCTACATAAAAAAGCTGATGAAGCTGGCCTATCTTATCGGCGGCGCAACCAATATTCTGGCGCTATTGTTCATGAAGCAACTGGTTGGGTTTTTCGCGCTTTCTCCGCAGACAGCGCAGATTGCGATTGTTATCAGTTCAATGCATGCGGGCGCTTGGCTGGTGTGTTGGCCTACCGCTTTTACACTGCCCAACGGGCTGCGCGCCGCGGGTGACGTGAAGTTTACGATGGTGGTTTCGGTCGCGGTCATGTGGACCTGCCGCATTGGCTTAAGCTATGTGTTTGCCCTCTACTTCAACATGGGTGTCATCGGCGTGTGGTTCGCGATGATATTTGACTGGTTGGTGCGCACCGCCTTTTACGTTGGGCGGTTCATGGGCAGCAAGTGGCACAGCCACGTCGTTATATAGCGCGTCGCTATGTTCTGGGCGTATAAAATATCCGCGCTCATTTTAATCCAGATTTCAATTCTGATATAATAAAAAAGCTGCCGGATATTATTATACGGCAGCTTTTTATGAATATTTGTACGGCGGGCGAAGGCTAGTGTTTAGGGTATACGTATTTGGCGGGCGTGCTAAAACGGCAAAAGTTATTTAGCGCTTCCGCGCAAGAACGGCCCCCACCCCCGGCGCTTGCATGTTCTACGGAACATGCGGGCATCTTCACTACGTTACAGATGCGAAGCGCCTCGCGGGCGGGACGCTGTCCCCCGCGTGCCCCCTTGACCTCCGGTGGGATTTTGGAACGGCAGGGTTTGAGGACTTAAACGGTTGTTGACTATATGCCCCACGTGGGGGTGTTACCTACCCACCCTTGCGTCAGTGGGCGCGCATCCAGACTTGTTACGTGATTATGCGCGCCAATTAGGTTG
>DALYYK010000632.1:0-1366 GCA_031983305.1 Candidatus Fimivivens sp.
TCGCGGCCTCGGTGTGGAGCCTTTTGATACAGGCCATTGAAGAGGCCGAGGCTATGGGACAGATCGGGTGGATTCCCGCCGCTGGCGGCTTCGTGCTGGGCGCGCTGTTCCTGTTCGGGCTTGATCAGCTCATTCCGCACCTGCACCCCATCGCCAACCAGACCGAGGGACCCTCTTCTACGATGAAGCGCACCTCGCTTTTGGTGTTGGCGGTCACGCTGCACAACATCCCTGAGGGCATGGCGGTCGGCCTATCGTTTGCGCTGGCCGCGCAGCACAGCGGCGACCCCTCGGCCTACGCCGCCGCTATGGCGCTTGCAATCGGCATCGGCATTCAAAACTTCCCCGAGGGGGCGGCCATCTCGCTGCCGCTGCGGCAGGAGGGCGTCGGCACTTTTAAGGCCTTCGTGCTGGGTAGCCTGTCCGGCCTTGTCGAGCCCATCTTCGGCATGCTGACAGTGCTAGCAGCGTCGTTCATCAGCCCCTACATGCCGTGGCTACTCTCGTTTGCGGCAGGCGCGATGATCTATGTCGTGGTCGAGGAGCTGATTCCCGAAGCGCATCTGGGCGAGCATTCAAACGTCGGCACGCTCGGCGTTATGGGCGGCTTTTTGATTATGATGATTCTCGACGTGGCTTTGGGTTAAACGACGGCTTTTAAAGCATTATTTAAAAATCCAAGCGCCTTGCAGACCGCTGTGCCATCCGGCGGCTCAAGCAGACAGGGCCGCGCGAAAAGCCGCACGGCCTTGTTGTTTTCGGGAGTGCATTTCAACCTGACCGCGCTCAACACCAAGATCACGCCGTCTGATGCCCGCAGAAAGACCATCGGGGCGCTATTGCTGTGATTCTGAGGCAACCGCATCCGCCCTTGTCGCATGGATGGTGCCGTGCGCATGCTCGGGCGGCGCGTAGAGCGTATAAAGCTTGAGCGGTCGGGCACCGGTATTGATCAGGTTGTGCCATGTGCCTGCCGGAATGATAAACGCAAAGTCGTCGGAGACGTTGCGCCGCAGCGTCAGATTGTCCTTGGCATTCCCCATCAGCACAACGCCCTGTCCCTGCTCGATGCGGATAAACTGGTCATGCTCAGGGTGAACCTCAAGACCGATCGACTCGCCGGGGCGGATGCTCATCAGTACGAGCTGAAGATGCGCGCCTGTCCAAAGCGCCGTTCGGAACATCCCGTTTTGTTTGGTCGCGTCTTCAATGTTGATGACAAATGGTCTTGGGCCGTAATCGGTCAGCAGCGGGTTGCTGCCGGAATTTATGTTGTTATTTGGCATGTCTATATCACACCCTTTCAGTGTTTTATAACATCCTATGCATTTAAATTGATGGATGTGCGCCTTCACATCGCCCGCCG
>DALYYK010000633.1:0-1363 GCA_031983305.1 Candidatus Fimivivens sp.
CCTACGACCAATTGGTTAAAAGCCAACTGCTCTACCAACTGAGCTAACGACCCGTTGCGGTGCGCATGATACTGATTTGATTAGTTAAATCAACGTTTATGGTGAAAAAAGTTAACTGTAGCGCGTAGGGTCTACGATGCCGGCCTCTGCAAAGCCTGCAGCACGCAGACGACAGCTATCGCACTTGCCGCAGGCGCGACCGTCATGATCGGCCTGATAACAAGAGACGGTCATGGCGTAATCGACACCCAAACGAATACCGGTCTGGATGATCTGCGCCTTGCTCAGGTTCTGCAGCGGCGCACGAATAGTGAAGCCCTGCCCTTCCACACCAGCTTTCGTAGCCAGATTGGCCATCCGCTCGAAAGCCTCGACGAATGCCGGTCGGCAATCTGGGTAACCGGAATAGTCGATCGCATTGACGCCGATGAAGATATCCCGCGCCCCGAGCACCTCGGACCAGCCTAGTGCCAACGAGAGGAAAAGGCTGTTGCGCGCCGGCACATAAGTCACCGGAATGCCCTCTTCCTTGGCTTCCGGCACGGCGATGCTCTGGTCGGTCAGCGCCGAGCCGCCAATGCCATTCAGATTGATCCCGATCACTTTGTGCTCGACTGCCTCCAACTGCGCAGCAACGCGCTCAGCCGCCTGCAATTCCGCACGATGACGCTGGCCGTAATCGAAGCTCATGGTGTAGCAGGCATAGCCTTGTGCCTTGGCGATCGCGACCACGGTTGCGGAGTCGAGCCCGCCAGAGAGAAGAATCACCGCTTTGCTGTTTGTCATTGTCGTTACCTGTCGAAAATCCGGGCTTCTACGAGATGACTCGATGAAACTCAGTGGCCGGGCGCGTCGTTCCACAGCAGCTTGTGCAACTGAAGCTGCAACCGCACCGGAAGATTGTCCGCGACGATCCACTCGGCCAGTGCGCGCGCGTCGACCTGACCGTGACTGGGGGAAAACAACACCTCACCGACGCGCTCATCCAGCCGATATTCGATGAGTTTGGATACGGACCAGTCGTAGTCTTCGCGCGAGCAAATGACGAATTTCACCTGATCGTTGAGGGTCAGCTGAGCGATGTTTTCATATCGATTGCGACCCACCTCGGCAGAGCCTGGCGTCTTGAGATCGACGACCCGACTCACCCGCCGATCGGTTTCGGAAATATCAAGCGCACCGCTGGTTTCCAGCGAGACGTCGTAACCGCGATCACAGAGTTGACGCAATAGCGCAACGCAGTTCGGCTGCGCCAATGGCTCTCCGCCAGTGACACATACATAGCGAGGCTTGTAGGAGGCGACCCGTTCCAGTATCCGGTCGAGCGACATGCTCTCGCCGCCGCTGAAAGCGTAGGCTGTGT
>DALYYK010000634.1:0-1043 GCA_031983305.1 Candidatus Fimivivens sp.
GGCGATGGTTCGGCGTCCGGCCTGCTGATATTGGCGAATCAGCCCTTCAATGGTGGGCACCAGCTCCTGCCGTTTGCAGGGAATAAAATTCACCGGCTCCCCATGGCGCACCACCGGCTCGGCGGCGGACAGCCCCAGCGCCTCCACCACCCGGTTGGCGACCTGCATAATCTCCACGGTGGTACGGTAGCTCTTGCGCAATTCAACAATATCAGCGCGGCCGCCAAACGCAAGCGCCTTGGCATCCTGCCACCGGCTAATGCCGCGGTAGCGGAAGATGGCTTGGGCCAAATCTCCCACAATGGTAAAGGTGCTGCCGCTCAAGAGGCTGCTCAGCGCGTAAAAGTGGAATTCCCCAAGGTCCTGTGCCTCATCCACCACCGCGTGGCGAAACTGGCTGTATTCCCCGGGGCCTTGCATGCGCAGCTTCAGGTAAATCAGGGCGGGCAGGTCGGCAAAGCGCACGATCTTTTGCCGCAGGTTCTCAAGCGTTTCTTCTTTTAACCGTTTGGCATCCGCCGCCTGCTCCGGCATATATTGGGCGCAATTGGACAAAAACAGGCTATACAGCTTGAGAATGGCCGTATCGACAATGGCAAAGTGCCGCTTGAGAAGCTGTCGACAGCCCCGTTCCAGCTCTTGCCGAATCGCTTCTCTGTCCCGCCGGCGCTTTTCCAAATACGCGCCGGTTTCATCCTTTTGGGCTTCCGCCATCAAATACTTGTCGAGCTGCTCGCAATGGTGGGTCAGGCTGTTTTTGATTCGGGTGGAAAGATGGAGAATGCATTGCTCTACTCTGGCCTGTAGCGGGGTATTGGGGCGAAAATCCATTGTGTCATAGGTCTCATGAATCTGCTCACGGGTCAAAATGGTGAAGCCCCTGAACACAAGATCCTTTTTGGGAACCACCGTCTCTAAAAACCCGGTAAAAAAGCGGTCGAGCGCCTCTTTGTAGGACATAGACGACCTGTAGCGTTCCAGACGGCCGCTCGCCTCGTCCTGTATGACCCGGGCCAAGCCGTGGGAGACGCTTTCAACAGTGA
>DALYYK010000634.1:1053-1351 GCA_031983305.1 Candidatus Fimivivens sp.
ATCCTCCCCCAGATATGCACCGCACAAGGTTTCAAAGGTGTGGTCGGGAACGCTGTCCACGTCCAGATCCGGCAGCACCGAGGCGATATAGCTGATAAAAAAGCGGTTGGGCCCAATGACCATGTACTGACGGGGCCTGATCTCGTCCCGGTGCTTGTACACCAGATAGGCGATGCGATGCAGGGCCACCGTGGTCTTTCCGCTACCCGCCGCACCCTGCACGATCAGGTTTTGGCCGATTTTTTCGCGGATAATGCGGTTCTGCTCTTTTTGTATGGTCGAAACGATATTTTTGAGC
>DALYYK010000635.1:0-1346 GCA_031983305.1 Candidatus Fimivivens sp.
TGCTTGTACTCGCCGTGCACCGGGATAAAGAACTTGGGCTTGGTCAGCCCTAAAATGGTGCGAATTTCCTCGCGGCAGGCGTGGCCCGACACGTGGATGCCCATGATGCTCTCGTAGATAACCTCGGCCCCGAGCGTCATAAGGTCGTTGATGACCTTACCGACCAGCTTTTCGTTGCCGGGAATCGGCGTGGCCGAGATGATGATAAAATCGTGACCGGTAACGCTGATCTTGCGGTGGTCGCCACGCGCCATACGGGTCAGCGCGCTCATCGGCTCGCCCTGACTGCCGGTGGTCATAATGACGAGCTGCTCGTCGGGAATGCCGCGCATGTGGTCAAGGTCAATAACGGTGCCCTGCGGCGCTTTGAGATAACCGAGCTCCATCGCCTTTGCCGTCACATTCTCCATGCTGCGCCCGGAAACGACGACCTTGCGGCCGTGGCGCACAGCGGTGTCGATGACCTGCTGGATGCGATGCACATTAGAAGAGAATGATGCGACGATGATGCGGCGGTCGCCCGCCTTTTTAAAGAGCATCTCGAACGATTCACCGACGCGGCGCTCGCTCGGCGTCATGCCGGGGCGCTCGGCGTTGGTCGAGTCGGACATCAGCGCAAGCACGCCATGACGGCCCAGCTCACCGAAGCGTGCGAGGTCGATCATCTGTCCGTCAACCGGCGTATAATCGATTTTAAAGTCGCCGGTGTGTACCAGCGTACCGGCAGGCGTAAAGATTGCAAAGCCGCAGGCGTCGGGAATCGAGTGGTTGACCGCGATGAACTCGACCGAGATATCGCCCATGCGGACAACATCCCCCGCCTTTTGAACGTTGAGCTTGGCGCTGTTTAAGATGCCCGCCTCTTTGAGCTTGCCCTCGACCAACCCGATGGTCAACCGGGCCGAATAGACCGGCACATTGATCTCCTTGAGCAGATAGCTCAAAGCGCCGATGTGATCTTCGTGGCCGTGGGTCAAAAAGACGCCGCGCACCTTCTCTTTATTTTTAACGACGTAAGAAAAATCGGGAATGACAAGGTCGATGCCCGGCATGTCGTCGTCCGGGAAGGCCAGACCACAGTCGATGATGATCATATCATTTTTATATTCAATGACCGTCATATTCTTGCCAATTTCGCCCAAGCCGCCGAGCGGAATGATGCGCACCGGGGTTTTCTCCTGCGCAGCCTTCTTTTGGCGGCGGTTTTTAGGTTTTTTGCCCTCGGTCGGCGTTGCGGCCAACGGTGCCGCGTCGGCCGTGACAGCCTGTGCCGCGGCGGGTTTTTTCGGCCGGCTGCGGCGATTCCCGGTGGGCTTTTGCTGCGACACCGCTTCTTTGGCGGCGGG
>DALYYK010000636.1:0-1345 GCA_031983305.1 Candidatus Fimivivens sp.
ACAGCGGCCAGGGAATGGTACGGCTACGTGCGCTGGTACCGAATACAATCTGACAGTCTTTAATGGCATCTTCAAGGGTTTCTACAATCTCGATCTGCTCGATCAGGTCAGTTGCACCCGCGGCCAGCGCGTCAATATCCGGATGCGGATAGGTTTTTGGTGCCACCAGAACCAGCTTGGACAAGCCCATGGTTTTCATGGCACGTAGGGCACTGCCGATATTGGCAGGTAAAGTGGTATTGACCATGACAATACGCACATGGGAGAGATGTGCTGAAACAGCAGCATTGTCAATTTGACTCATGAGGATTCCAATTTTAAGGTGTTTTAAAGATCAGGATTTATGAATATTGCGGCTGGGATTCAGCCTGATACAGTTCCAGTGCATCATCCATGCTCATGCCCACAGGCGGCGGAGGAATATCCACCGGCTTGGCCTGTTCATAGGACACGGCTTTGGCAGCTTTGGACTTGACCTGATACTCAATATGCAAGGCTTCTTTACCAAAATAATCACGCAATTTGGCTAAGAGCTCATCCAGTGGGGCGACTTTCCAGTTGAGACCCAGATGCAGTTCAGTCGTGGCATACGGATAGTCCAGATACAGAATCACCGGAATATGTGCGGACATATCAACATTGCAATAAGGAGTCAGAATCTGCTGCAAGTCCCGGCTCAAGCTCTTGCTGAAATGCTCGGCTGTGAGAGTGATCTTGATGCTATTGGCACGTTTCTGGCGAATTTCATTCAGGCTGAATGCTTTGGTGAGGCGTCCCATCGGACGATCAAAGCCTTCACGCTCATAGATTTCGCCTTCAATCACCACCACTTTATCGAGCTGGATAATCTCTTTAAAGCGGTTGAAGCGTTCGTGATTGGCTGAAATTTCAATCCGTGCCGTACCATCATCCAGTGTCATCATCATCCGGTTCGGGAAGTTGGCAATATCCACCACCAGTCCTGCAAACACGGTGGTCACACCACGGCGTGTTGGCGTCAGCTCATTGATCTGACTAGGCACAAAGGCTTTCAGTTCATTGCGATACACATCAATCGGGTGACCGGTTAAATACAGACCAAGTGTATCTTTTTCACCTTTCAGACGAACTTCATCTGCCCATGGTTTGACTGGCTTAGATGGCTTGCGCTGAACTTCTTCCACTTCGCCAAACAGGTCCATGATGCCGGTTTCACGATTGGAACGTGCCTGTTCCGCAGCTTGAACCGCTTCAGGCAGTTGCGCCATCAGGTCGGCGCGGTCAATGCCTAAGCAATCCAATGCACCTGAACGAATCAGTGCTTCCAGAGTACGCTTATTGATTTTTTTCAGGTCAATACGATGAC
>DALYYK010000637.1:0-1332 GCA_031983305.1 Candidatus Fimivivens sp.
CGGTATCGCCGGTGGAACCGGTATCGCCGGTCGGGCCAGTATCACCGGTGGGACCGGTGTCGCCGGTAGGTCCAGTATCGCCGGTCGGGCCAGTATCACCGGTCGGGCCGGTGTCGCCGGTAGGCCCGGTATCACCGGTAGGACCGGTATCGCCGGTCGGGCCGGTGCCGCCAGTCGGACCGGTATCACCAGTCGGGCCAGTGTCGCCTGTTGGACCGGTAGGACCGGTGGCGCCGCCGCCCGTCAAATCGTCCTCGACGATGACAAGCGTTGCTGTAAGCGGGACTGTTGTGGCATAAAAGACAACACTTGAACTTGCGTTGATCAGAGACATTGAAACAGGGGCGGCGGCAACCTCAATGATGCCGAAGCCTACAACCTCGGTGGTTTTTATCGGAGAATTCCCTTCGAGAAAATCCCCCTGCGAGGACGACAGCGCAAATACCATGCTGCTCACCATCGAAGACTGGGTTGCTACCCACCAGTTAATGGCATAACGTCCGGCTTCGTTAAACGTTATTTCGCCTGTCATGCTGTCATAGCTGATATTTCCGGCGGAAAAAACGATTGTATCAAAAATCACGTTACCCGAAGGCGCTACCGTACCCATGGCAGTGCGTTCAATTTGCAACGCTATATCGCTCATGTTGAACCCTCCCAACCTATCTTGTTTTCTACATATTCCATATTGGCGTCGCAGCGGCAAATGTGCGGGGCGCTAACGCCCATATTGGAAACGCGGACACAAAGGCCATATGCGCCTTCCCATCCATTTAAAAGCAAAGGGCGGCTAGAGGATAACCGCCCTTGCCACCCTATCATATGATTGTTTTGTATTATCCGCGCACACCGGCTGTTTTGTTTTAAGAAGCCCGCTTGTAATTTATTGCGCGCACGGCGCTTTTATAATTTGTTTGGTGTCCTGTTCCCGCAATTTTTTGACAAATAAAAATCTTTATTTTTTACAGGCATAAGGTAAGGCAAGAATATCAGCGAATGGAGAAGGCGTCGTACTGCTGTCTGAAGAAGCGTTTATGCCATTCACTTTTATGAAGCACGCTCAGATGCCTCAGCCCCACGGCGCCGTATTGCCGCACCAATCCGCCAAAATTGACCATCACATTGCCGCCGTCAAGGCCCATGCGCTGCCCGGCAACCGCGTGATAGACCACAGAATGATAACAGACCTTCGGGTACCAGTTCGCACGCATGCCGTAATAGTAATAGTAGCCGAGCAGCATGCTGTCGTCCTCAAAACATTGCTTCCCCACCAAAAAGGCCGGGTCGTACCCGCCCGTTTCCTTCAATATTTGCGAAACATGGATGCAGGGT
>DALYYK010000638.1:0-1327 GCA_031983305.1 Candidatus Fimivivens sp.
TCTTCGCTTGAGACGGCGCAGCTTGAGCTGATCAAAAAGGACGCACTCGAGCTGTGCTTTCGCGAATTTGCCCCTTACTTAGGCCACTGCCGCTTCACCGGCTGCTCGCATACCAAAGAAAAGGGCTGCGCGGTGCTCTCAGCAGTGGGCTCGGACGAGATTGCCGCATCCCGGCACGAAAGCTATCTTGCAATGTATGAAGAGGCCAGACAGATCAAGGACTGGGAGGTGTGAGCATGGCGCGCAGATGCGTAATTTTTTGCGCGGGAGAAGAGGGCGATATCGACTTCTCGGTTAACCCTGAGGATTTTGTCATCTGCTGTGATGCAGGCTTTGCGGCTGCGCAGCGCCGTGGCGTCACCCCCGATCTGCTGATCGGGGATTTTGATTCTTACCATGAACCGCTGCCCGAGTCGGTCGAGACGCTGCGTTTTCCGGTGGAAAAGGATGACACCGACAGCATGCTGGCGCTGCGCGAGGGGCTGCGGCGTGGCTACCGACAGTTTGTGCTGTTGTTTGCGTTGGGCGGCAGGCTTGATCACACCCTCGCCAATTTGCAGGCGCTGGCTTTTTTAGACGACTTTGGCGCGAGCGGCATGCTGATCGGCCCCCGGGACCGGGTGCAGCTTTTAAAAAACGGCACACTTGACGTTTCTCGCAATAGCGCGTATACTTTTTCAATATTCGCCTACGCGGGCAAGGCGGTCGGGGTGACGCTAAAGGGCATGCAATATCCGCTGCACAATGCGGTGGTCACCGAGACGTTCCCAATCGGGCTGGGCAATCATATTGTAGAACCGGTCGGCAGGGTCAGCGTTTTGGACGGCACACTGCTGGTGGTGGAATCTAAAATAAACTAGGCGCGCCGCCGCGCCGAGGTCAACAGAGGAGTTTTAGCGTGTTTTCCAACAAAGATATTACGCGCCTGATGATACCGCTTATTGTGGAGCAGGCGCTGGCTGTGACGATTGGCGTGGCCGATACGGTCATGGTGGCTTACGTCGGCGAGACGGTCGTGTCCGGCGTGTCGATTGTCGATGCCATCAATATGTTGCTCGTGCAGGTTTTTGCCGCGTTGGCGACCGGCGGCGCCATCGTCGTGGCGCAATACCTCGGGCGGCAGGATAAATCGGCGGCCTGCGACGCGGCCAAGCAGTTGTTTTTGGTCATGGGGGCTATCGGTGTAACGGTTGCCGCTGTTTGTGTGATCTGGCGCTTTGGCATCTTAAAGCTGGTTTACCACACCGTCGAGCCTGCCGTGATGCAATCGGCACAGGAATATTTCTATTTGACGGCGCTTTCCTTCCCGTTTTTTGCGATATATAAC
>DALYYK010000639.1:0-1326 GCA_031983305.1 Candidatus Fimivivens sp.
ACTCAATACAGCGGCGCGCATGCTCGACCGCCCCATAGACGGCGATGCGTTTAATATGCGGCAGCTCGATGCTGCACACAATGTCCTCGGGCAGGCGGCGCATATAAGAGGCGATGTCGATCACGCCCTCGCCGACATAATAGCGCCCGTCCCGGCCAACTGCCAGCAGCTCCTGCTTGTCGGTGGGAATCTCGACGGGGCCGTCGCAGAGATGGCAGAACTTAAACCAATTGGCGGGGCAGCTATCCAGCTCCTCGGGCGCGACACGGGAGCGATAGGCGTGCAGCGTGTCAAGCATAATGCCCGCGTTGTCGCGGTTAATCGTCAACAGCACCTCTTTGGCCTGCGCCAGATCGGTGACCTCAGCCCAGGTAACAAACTCGAGCTGCACGCCCAGTCCGTAGGACTTGGCCAAATCGCACAGCTGCGCAAACTTCTCTAAGTAAACATCCTTGTCAGGCGTCCAGATGCTGCTGAGCACATGACGCGCACCGAGCCGAGCACCCACTTCTATCGCCGCTTCATACTTTTGGACATCGGTATCCTGCAAAATGCGCAGCAATTCGATATCATGCACGCGGATACCGGTCTCCTCCATCGCGTTGAGGGTATCCCGCAGCATGTCGGGCTGCGACGCGAGATCGTAGTTGGATTCGCCCTTGATGCCAAGATTGACAATGCGGGGGCTGACATAGTCATAACCCGCCAGCTTGGCGGTGTAGACCAGTTCGGGCGGCGGGCAGCGCAGCGTGGTCAGGTGTGCCAACGAATATTCTCTTTTCAAAGCAATCATCCTTTCAGGAATTCAAATAATGAAGGAATAAACGACAAAAAGTAAAATACCGACAACGGTATTCAAAACGAACGCATTGGTAACCACCTCGTGATCCTCACGCGAACAGTTTTGTCCAACTAAAACGGTCAGTGCAATCGAGCTGTGCTGCCATAGCAAAATAAGATAGGCCGCATCAAACAGTGGGTTTGGCGCAATCAGACGGTTGATGACGGCCAGCTTGAACACAAAAGCGACGCTAAGCGAAACGGCATAGCGTATGCCGACATATACAGCGCTTTCTCTGAGATTCTTTTTGTCTGAAAGCTTTAGCCGGTAGCCAATGATAACCAGCGTCAGGGTCAACGAAATAGACCCCAGCCGCTCAACCGCGCCATAAAGGCCCAACCCGAGCGCATTATGAAAAAGGAACTCACGCAAGCCGAAAATGCGAATAGAGAGCCCCAAAAATGTCATAAGTAAAAACGGACTTTTAAAGGATTCAAGCAACCTGCGCAGTGTAATTTTGTCGCCGCGCAAACGCATCTGCGCCA
>DALYYK010000640.1:0-1322 GCA_031983305.1 Candidatus Fimivivens sp.
CCGCCGACGATTTCTAACATTCCCATTAATATGACCTCCGATTCATTTGAAGCATATACAATGCTTTGACTGGACAATGATAGCATAAAAGCTTCCGCAATGCAACCTTTATGCAAAAATACTTTCTTGTATAAAATTCGCCCGCCCGCACATACTAACAAATGCCGCCCCGGGTTCGGGAAAGCGTTTGCCCCGCACTCGGCCGGCCTGCCCGTTTGGGCAAAAGCTGTCATGTGATTTTTTCATATGACAGCTTTTTTATTGCGCGCATTAGCGGCGGTTGCGCACTGGCGCATTGTAGCATGCGCCAACGCCTACAGGATCAGTTTTGACCAGAATCCCCAGAATCATTCCTGCGGCTCAAGGGTGATCTGGGTCATGATATCCTCCTCGCGCGGCGTATAGCCCGCCGAAGGAATCGCCCTCGAATAATAATGATGCGGATTATCGAGCATGCCATCCTCAAACAGCTTCATAGCGGCAAGCACGTTTTTGCCCTTGACAGTCAGCGCCTGCACGCCGATCGAGTCGCGCGCGGTTTTAGCGGCGATGCGCGCACTATCCACAAGCAGCACCTTGCCGTTCGTGGCCCGCAGCAGCAACGTGACGTCCCCGTCGGCCGCCAGCATGCCGGTCAGCGGCTCCTTGGTGCTGTAAGCGCCGGTCAGCTTTTTGCGGCGGGTCTTGGTTTCGTAAGAAGCCAGCGTGATCTTGGCGATCTTGCCGTTTTCAAAGCCGAAGAACATATAGCCCTTATAATCGCCGGTCACCGCCATATAGACGGCGTTCTCCCCTTCGTCAAAGCCGAGCTTGGCGGCGATATAATCGCCGAGCACACTGGCCTTGGTGTCCTCAAAGTCGGCGGCGACGGCCTTATAAACCTGCCCCTTGTCCGAGAAGAACAGCAGATGCGAACGGTTGGTGGCCTCCACCGCCTGCACGACCGCGTCGCCCTCCTTGAGCTTGTGCTCGCCCGACATGCGCCACGACTGCGGCGTAATCTTTTTAAAATAGCCCTCGCGCGTAAAGAACAGATGCACCGGATAATCGGGCGCGGCCTCCTGCTCCTCGGCTTCTTCAATCTCATCGTCGAAAATGACCTCGCTCTTGCGCGGCTGGCCGTATTTTTTGATGACGGTTTTAAGCTCCGACGTGATGATCGAGAGCATGCGCGGGCGGCTTTTAAGCGTTTCCTCAATATCGGCGATGCTACTTTTGAGCTCGTCGATCTCCTCGATGCGCTTTAAGATATATTCGCGGTTTAGCTGCCGCAGTTTGATCTCGGCGACATATTCGGCCTGCACCTCGTCGATGCCAAAGCC
>DALYYK010000641.1:0-1318 GCA_031983305.1 Candidatus Fimivivens sp.
CTTAGGCAAACGACGGGAAAGCCCTCGATTTGGTCAGGGATTGGAGAGGGACTTGTGCCCTTGCTGTAATCGAGCGGTGTAGCACCGTAGCCCTCACCATGGGGGCAATTGATGGAACCGACCGAGCTGCCACCCCAATGCTTTCGGAATAAATATGTGAGGTTGCCGACCTTGACCTCTTGCGTCGCGGCAAAAGCGGGGATGGCCATGGTGAAAACCATAGCGATGCATAGCATGAATGACAACAAACGCTTAATCGTTTTGTTTTTCATGGAATAAATGCTCCTTTGTATGATTTGGGCCCGCTATGATCGGCATATCACATACCGATCATAGCGGGCTGGTACTGCGGCTGCTGCGCGGACGGCTGCTGTGCGGCCTGTTGACTCTGCGAAAGGGCCTGCTGATAGGAATCGAGGATGGCTTTATCAAACGCGGCCTTGGACTCCTTGGTGCACGGAAAGCAAATATCCTTGTATTCGCCGTGCCCGGCCTTGTAGCTTGGCATCGTCACAAATAGCCCCTTGGAGCCTTCCATGATTTTGATGCCCCGCACGGCAAAATCGCCGTGGATATTGACCGAGGCAGTGGCCTTGCAGCTCCCCTCGGGACGGATTGTGTGAATCTTTACATCGTACTTGGGGGTGTCTTGAGACATATTCTCTCCTCCTAGCCTTTAACCGGCATAGTTGAACATATCCTTGACGCGCTGCGCCAGCGTCGGCATAACCGTCTCGGCAAACAGCGCGTACAGACCGGCAAGCAGCAGCGCACCGAGCACAACCGCCGTTAAAATCTTCACGGCGGTATCGACGTAGCCTTCCCCGGAAGTGTCCGAGAGGATGTTCTTGGTGCGCAGCATCAGGTCGTTGGCCTTTATGCGCATACAAATGGCAAAGACCTCTGCTTTGGTGATTCTTTTCTTCATTTGAGAAACCTCCGATTGTTATTAAATAAAAAAGGGCGGCAAATGCCGCCTACAGCCTCATGCTCATGTTTTGGAATGGCGCCTGCGTTTGGAATTCAAAGCTAATTTCCCGAAAACCACCGCGATCACAGTAATGAAACACACTGCCGCTGCTGTCATACAGCTCCACCACATCGGACATGGACAGCAGATGCCCGTTATACCCGGGGGGAGGATTCTCGTTGCATCTGGTATAGATGGCTTCGAGGTCATTGGTGTTGAGCTGACCGTCATAGGCAACGCAGTAATCGTCCGGGTCAGGTTCGCCAAATCGCCGCGTTAAATCCTCATAGGGAATAAACTTCCTGCGCACATCCACATTGGCTTTAAGCTGCCAGATACGGACGTTTT
>DALYYK010000642.1:0-542 GCA_031983305.1 Candidatus Fimivivens sp.
GCGATGTTATGACAGAAGGTGGCCACTGCGGAGTTGTAATTTGGTCGCGCCCATTTTCCGAAAACATTGGGTAAGCGGAATAGATGAACCGGAGAGCCCTGCGTGGATTGCAGCTCCAGTAAAGCCTGCTCAGCGCCCCGCTTGCTGCTGCCATATAGGTTATCCAGCTCCGCCTGGCTGGAAGAGGTGTAAATCACCGGGATCTGTCGGCCACAGGACTTGATGGCTTCGCACAGCGTGCGGGTCAAATCGGTGTTGCCGGCCTGGAATTCCTGTGGGTCTTGCGGGCGATTGACGCCGGCGAGATGAAAGATGCATTCCACCTGAGCAACCAGGCAAGGCAAATTTTCCAGCGAATCCTCACGGGTAAAACGCAGCACCTCGATGTCGGCGCGCTCGGCCAAGTGTGCGATGAGATTCTGGCCGACAAAGCCATTAGCCCCAGTAATCAGAACCTTCATTCTTCACTCCTCGGGCGTTGCGTGCTCACCGCGCTGGATAGCGCGCATGAACTCAAGCTTCAGCAGCAGCTGCTGCATCCC
>DALYYK010000642.1:552-1317 GCA_031983305.1 Candidatus Fimivivens sp.
GTTATGCGAGTTGTAGTCTTCGGTGCGGGAGATTTTCGTTTCGCCCTGCTCAACGAACTTTGCGTAATTGAGGTCGCGCAGATCAGGCGGCACACGGAAGTACCTTCCCATATCCTCGGCGCAAGCCATTTCCTCGCGGCTGAGCAAGGCTTCATATAGCTTTTCGCCATGACGGGTACCAATCACCTGGATCGGATGGTCGGGCTTTCCAACCAGATCGGTCAGCGCCAGCGCCAAGGTTTCCACAGTTGCAGCGGGCGCTTTCTGTACGAACAGGTCGCCGTTATTACCGTGCTCGAAGGCATAGAGCACCAGATCGACCGCATCGGCCAATGTCATCATGAAACGGGTCATATTCGGATCGGTGATCGACAGCGGCTTACCAGCACGAATTTGCTCGATGAATAAAGGGATTACCGAACCGCGCGACGCCATCACGTTTCCGTATCGCGTACCGCAAATTACCGTCTTGCTCTCATCAACGTTACGCGACTTGGCGACCATGACCTTTTCCATCATTGCTTTGGAAATACCCATTGCATTGATCGGGTAAACGGCCTTATCTGTACTAAGACAAACCACCCGATTCACTTCATTCTGGATTGCAGCCTCCAAGACGTTCTCGGTGCCAAGCACATTAGTTTTAACCGCCTCCATAGGATGGAACTCGCAGGACGGGACCTGCTTCAACGCCGCGGCATGGAAGATGTAGTCCACCCCTCGCGTCGCGTTCAACACGCTCTGGTAATCGCGTACATCACCAAT
>DALYYK010000643.1:0-1316 GCA_031983305.1 Candidatus Fimivivens sp.
GATGGCGACAAGGCCTATGTCTCCTGCTCCGACTGTCGGGAAATTCATTTTGTCACCTATCCGCCCAGAGGGAAATCTTTTTTTGCACAAGGCGGCGCATCACTCACCGAGACATCTCATACGCTCACAGGGCGTGAGGCCTACGTCCGCATTGTCTGCGTGAACAATGAGGGCCGTTCTGCCTGGACAAATCCCATCTTTTTTGATGGCCGCAGGTGAGCGGTTGTGAAATAATTTCATACCGCTTCCGGGATTTTCGGTCGTAATTGACGGTGCCAGCTTGTGACAAAAGAAGACTATGCCGATAAATTCGATTAAACATAAGCTGAACATCAAGCTTGACAGCATGGTTCTGGCTATGAGGAGGATAGGGACATGCTCGATCTGCTGAATCCACTGAGGGAATTGACAATAGCATCTGTTTTTTTTCGGTTCCTGTTAGCGACTGGCTGCGGCGCGGTCATTGGCTATGAAAGAGGCAAAAGCCGCCATGCCGCCGGGCTGCGCACCCATATTGTTGTATGCATTGGCGCGTCATCGGTCATGCTGCTCAATCAATATCTTTCCTTTTATTTCAACGCGAATGCTGATCCCGCGCGCCTTGGAGCGCAAGTCATCAGCGGCATCGGCTTTCTTGGCGCTGGAACCATTGTCATTACAGGATATCAAAGAGGGCAGCGCGTCAAGGGCTTAACAACCGCCGCGGGGCTATGGGCATCCGCATGTATGGGTCTTGCCGTAGGAAGCGGATTTTACGAAGTAGCGGTTATCATGTGCGGATTTCTTTTCTGTGTCATTGCGACGCTGAATCGCCTCGACGAAAAGTACCTAAAAGACTCTACCGTCATTCGTTTTTATATTGAGTACACGGCCGAGACACCGTTTTCGACGATTCTTGCGGCATTACGAAAAGACAGATGGCATCTCTCTTATTTAGAGTATCCTGGCGGAAATAGAGGCGCAATCAATAGCGCTCTCATTGACGTACAGCGCTTCGGCCAGGATTCGGATCGTAATATTCTGTTATCAACATTGCGAAGCACCAATGGCGTTCTATTTGTCGAAGATGCGTAATGGAGGCCTATTTGAGCAAGTCAGCTTACTAACTGAACAGCAATTTATTAACCTTGCGATAGTTATGAAGGAGGAAAGTAATATGAAAATTAACACGCGTGTAAGAGCCTTTGTCGTATTTCTACTCTGTACAGTGGTTTTATTTTCCGTTACAGCAAGCGCGGCATATTATAATACCTACACAACGGTTGCAACAATTCCGAACGGCAATGGCTGCAACCGTACGCAGGGCTTTGCCGTTG
>DALYYK010000644.1:0-1316 GCA_031983305.1 Candidatus Fimivivens sp.
GACCAAGCGCTATGACTACGAGCCCTACGGGGCGATTCCACGAACTAGTAATGGTGTGAGAGACCCAAAGGTGAAGTGAAATGAGTGGAAAGATGCCGTTGCATTTGCGCATGCTGCTTGTGGAGATTTGTGCCAAAAATGGCCGTGATCTGTCATTTGAGAAGCTGGAGGGCGACGAGTGTTTATTCGATGGCAATGATCGGGAGTGGTTGGTTGATGCGCTTGTTCGAGAGCTCTCCGATACTGGCCTGAAATTGGACGATGAACCTAATGAGCGTGGGCTGGAAATCGAAGCGTTGATTGATTTTATCGGGCCGGACTCAGGCACAGGTCTGATGAATGAGTGAGCTTAAACTCGTTATTTGGAGGAGTAGAGCGCTGCGGACGCTCCGCATCCAAACATCGCCTCGCATCCTGTCCTAAGTTGGCCTTATCGCCACTTACGGACCCTCCGCCCGATGTCATGTACTCTCACCAAGCGCATCGTTCTCACAGCTGAGCCCAAGGAACGCCCCTATGAGCTTAGGGATGCCCAGGTTCGCGGCCTGATTCTTCGCGTGCAGCCGTCTGGGCACAAGGCTTGGATCGTGACTTGGGCACACGGTAAGCGTCGTACCTTGGGATCGGTCGAGCATCTGTCACTTGATCAAGCCCGCGATCAAGCCCGGCAAGCAGTCGCTGAATACGTTCAGTCCGGATTGCCAGCGCTCGCAAAGTCCAAGCCCACAAGCTGCACGCTCGAAGTGCTCCTCAAAGAGCATTTCGAGCCTTGGGCGGTTGCCGAACTCAAGGGTGGTCGTCAGTACCCGGATCGCATCCGATCAGTGTTCCCATGGCTGCTACGCCGTCAGATCATTGAGATTGACGTGCCTACAATGGACCGATGGTGGTGATCGGTCTGATCGTCAGAACAAAGAACAGCAAGCAATAAATGATCGTGGCGGAAAGGATAATTTGGACAACAAACGCAATGAAGTGTCACCAAGCAAGTGGGAAGAACGAAACATTAGGCCTCCAAGCCAGTGAGGAGTTAGGTCATGAATGAGCGTCCTATTCCGGAAGCGGCTCTAGAAGATGAGAATTCAGTTGAGATGCTTCGAGTGTGGATTGCTGCAAGGAAGCTCCATTGCTCGATGAAGGTTGGAATGTATAAAGAAACATCCAAGATCTCGGAGGAGAAAGCATGGGGAGTGATCTTGGCAGATGTTGCGCGTCACCTTTCGAAAGCGCTTGAGTCGGGTTATGGAGTAGATGCACGGATTGCTCTGCGTGCAATCAGTGAAAGCTTCAATGATGAACTCAGTGAGCCGACCTCG
>DALYYK010000645.1:0-1314 GCA_031983305.1 Candidatus Fimivivens sp.
GAGCTTCTAGCGGCCGGTTATTTATTATTATAACGCTTAAAATACACAAACACAATATTTTTTAAAAAGCCACAAAATGGGAGGCAGGTTATCCTATGCTTAAAAACAAAACGGTTTTGCTCGGCGTTTCACGCAGTCTTGCCGCTTATAAGGCGGCGGCGCTGGCATCGCTGCTCGTCAAGCAGCGGGCCGATGTGCATGTGCTGATGACCCAAAACGCCACGCAGTTTATTTCGCCCGTCACTTTTGAGACGCTGACCAACAACCGCTGCGTTATCGACACCTTTGACCGCAGTTTTGCCTATAACGTCGAGCATGTGTCGCTGGCAAAAAGGGCCGATGTTTGCATCGTAGGCCCCGCCACCGCCAACGTCATCGCCAAGCTGGCGCACGGTCTGGCCGACGATATGCTGACAACCACGGTGCTGGCCTGCCGCTGCCCCAAAATTATTGCGCCCGCCATGAACACCGCGATGGTTGAAAACGCCGTGACGCAGGATAACCTCAAAACTCTGGCGCATTATGGCTGGGCGGTGTTGGAGGCCGGCTTTGGCCGGCTGGCCTGCGGCGATATCGGGGCGGGCAAATGCCCCGAGCCCGAGCAAATGCTCGAAAGCGTCCTGCACACCGCCGCGCACACCAAGGATATGACCGGGCTGCGGGTGCTCGTCACAGCGGGTGCAACGCGGGAGGCGCTCGACCCGGTGCGGTTTATCACCAACCATTCGACTGGCAAGATGGGCTATGCGATCGCCCGCGCGGCCAGCATGCGCGGCGCCACCGTAACGCTGGTCAGCGGCAAAACCGAGCTGCCGCCGCCCGCCTATGTCGAGACGGTCTATGTTTTCAGCGCCCAAGAGATGTTTAATGCGGTCACGGCGCGCAGCGACGAGATGGATATCATCATCAAGGCGGCGGCGGTCGCTGATTATCGCCCCGCTGCTTATACCGACGAAAAGATCAAAAAGAAGGACAACGAGCTGACGCTCATGCTTGAGCGAACGCCCGATATCTTAAAATATCTGGGCCAGCATAAAGCGCCGGGACAATTCTTGTGCGGGTTTTCAATGGAGACACAGGATATGCTTGAAAATTCCCGCAAGAAGCTGCAAAACAAAAACTTAGACATGATTGCGGCGAACAATCTCAAGCAATCCGGCGCGGGCTTTGGCGGCGACACCAATCTGCTGACGCTGATCACGTCGCAAAACGACATGGAATTGCCGATGATGACCAAAGACGAAGCGGCTCACCGGCTGCTCGACGAGATCTTATTGCTGAGAAAATAGGCCTATGCCGCTGCCCGCCTGAATA
>DALYYK010000646.1:0-1310 GCA_031983305.1 Candidatus Fimivivens sp.
CGAGACATTCTCTTGGGTGTAGATAGCATGCACTTCCAATATCTTTTTCTTGGTTGCCTCATAAGCTGAGACAAGGGAGGAGAATCGGTCGAAAGCGACCGGAGCATAGAACGTGTCTATAATATCGGCAGGGATTACTTCTGGCTCTGTTGCGGGTATGTTGCTCAACATGGTCATCACCTATAAGGAAATGACCAAATTGTCCCGCGTAACCTTAAATACCCAAATCAACGCTACCTAACTTTCGGGCTCAGCAATGATATCGTTCATGTCTTGCTCAAGGTCCTCAGGGGGAAAATTCCCATTCTGGAACTGGAGCGTCATTTGATCGAGCAGTCTAAAGTTGAATTTAATTGCCTTAACTGTCCGGTGCTCTTTTATTAACTCGTAGTCCAGTTCCATGCTGCATTTATTGCGCAGCTCCTTCACTGAAGCATCGATTACACGACTGCGCAGATTACTAAAGCGCTCATAGGCATCGCCGAGCTGAAGGCGCCGGCGCAGCTCCTCAACTGTGATGTAAAGCCATCCTTTCGACTTGTACTGCATCAGCATCTCAAAGAGTCGAAAGCTATAGGTTGATTCGATGCCGGAAACACGCCAAAGGTCGTAGGACGTGTAATGGCCGATCAGCCTGGAGAGATATGGCTTAACGGTCGTGGAGAAAAGAAGCTCTACCCGGCCTTCGCCTTTGACATAGGTGCAGCGCTCGACCCAGCGGACCTCGTGGATCGCCCGGCCTTTGCCAGTCCCGGTGATGGAGGTGATCTTGGCGTTGAACAGCTGCTTGGCGGCGTCCTGGAGCTGGGTGTAGGCATCGCTCTTGTTGACCGTGTACCGGCTCATGAAGTCGTGCGCGGTGACTACGATCCCGTTGGGCATGGGCTTGCGCGAATCGATCTTGGCAATGGCCAGCAAGATCAGCCGCTGCTCAGCCACGGACAAGCGATAGGACGCGCCCACCAGATCGTTGTGCTTGGAGACAACGTGAGGCGAAATCATCGTTTCATTGCTGGTGTCGCTGTCTGGCTCAGTGGCGACGCTATCAGTCGTGATGATGTCTCCCATGCCTCAATCCCGGTCAAAAGTCATTCAGGGTGTTGAGCATAAAGGCCTTTCCCGGAAACCCCAACCGACCATCCTGCAGATATCTCGCACGGTGCCGGCAGGTAATGGAATCTGTAGTCATGACAGCTTGATGCGGGTGATCTTCTCGACCTGGAATCTGTAGTCATGAGGTTTTCCTGAGGTCATGTCAGCATGGAATCTGTAGTCATAAGGCCACGCCGCCCTGGTTGGGAACATGGAAT
>DALYYK010000647.1:0-1298 GCA_031983305.1 Candidatus Fimivivens sp.
TGAATCTGATCGCCCGCGGCTTTTCTGAACAGAAAGACCATGGCGGCGCCCAGCGACGTCATCAAAAAGGTAAAGCCGGTTCCGCCGGCGGCCCATACGATAGCTTGTGACATAAGTTTGCACCTCATTTAAATCAATCTCAACCGTCGCCTGTGGTTATGCGTCAGTTAAAAACACATTCCGGCGAATAAAGGTCGGGTCAAGCGGCGTTGCGCAGGCGGGTTAGTGCCGGTTTGTACCGCCCGGGGTGGCCGCTATTCCCACATCTCGTACCGGACCATGCTTTCAAGCGGCTTTCGCGGGTGCGGCGCGGGCGTCTCGGCAGGGTAGCCGACCGTGATGATGCCGCAGATGTACTTGTCCGACGGAATATTTAAGATAGGGCGGATTTCCGTTTGCCTGAAATAGGCGACCCAGCAGGCCCCAAGGCCGAGGTGGTGCGCTTCAAGCAGCAGATTTTCGGTGGCAATCGCCGTGTCGCGAATAATTTGCTTGAGTTCTTCTTGCGGGCTCTCCTCGGTGAGAAAGACCGCAACCTCTTCGGGGATACGGCAGCGGATATCCGCAACGCAGACGATGAACACCGGCGCGGCCAGCATCCACCGCTGGTTGTGAGAAACCTCGGCGAGCCTGCGGCGGGTTTCTTCTGCCCGGACAACGATAAACTGCCACGGCTGGTTATTGCTGCCCGAGGGGGCCAGCCGCGCGCTCTCAAGCAGCTGTGTTATCAACGCGTTCTCAACCGGCTGATCGAGGTATTTTCGGATGCTTTTACGCATTTTAATTTCTTCCATGCTCTGCGGTTCCTTCCTTAAATTTAGAACGCCCTATCCGGGGAATGGGCGGCATTTAAACGCTGGTTTTATCGCGGATAAACTTATTATTCGGATGTTGGGCGTTCTTTAAGTCAACCGCAGCGCGCAAGACGACATTATCAATCCGAAAGACAAGCCAAACTGTTATCAATTATTATAGCATTAATTGGTTGTTAATGCACTAGGCCGCTCTTGAGAAAACTGTTTTAAAGGTTAAAAATGTCGAGCAGAGATATTTAAACGGATGGACATGACTTTTTTACACCGGGGTGATATAATCGCCTTAGGCATAACGGTGGACGCTTTGCGCCGCCGTTAAATTAACGGAAAAGGAAGTTTCGCGTGATACAGGATATTGCACCCAAGAAGTACGATAACGCTTTTTATATCAAAAGCCCCCGTGGGGCTGACACGGTGTTTGTTTTTGATCAAAACGCCGTGCTGTGCCGCAAGGACGGGGAGATGGTTTGCTACCCGACGCTG
>DALYYK010000648.1:0-1298 GCA_031983305.1 Candidatus Fimivivens sp.
CAGTTATGGATATTAAAATATCACCAGACCTTACCCTCGAACGCTCACCCTCTGCATTTTCCGGAGGCATTACATATTGAAGCGAAACAAGTTTAGGCTCGATGGAGTCTCGAGTCAGGTTGGTAATCCGAAAGAAGAGATCACCATCATCAGAGTAATATTCAGCCCAACCACGCGAGCCGCTAGTAACGAACTCAAATAAATACTTGCTTTGCTTAAAGGACCAATGCGCCGGCACCTCGCCCAGCCACTCCACGCCGGAGTCTTTCATCGGCACTGTCGGGTCGAGGCCTTTGGTGACGGCGTGGGAGATCACGGCCTGGCGCTTTTCCTTGAGCAGTTCGATCAGGCGCTGCTGCTCTTCGATCAGCACGTCGATGCGAGCGGTTTCGTGGTCGAGGAAACGGGCGATTTGGGTTTGTTCTTCATAATCAGGCAACGGTATACGAAGAGCGGCCCACATTTCGTAGTTGAAGCTTGCGATTGATACTCCATAGCCCACGAGATCCCGTGTAGCTACATCTAAAGCGGACCTCATAAATTTTCGATCTATGCCAGGTATGAGGCTGACTCGCTGAACTACGTTGGAGTAAATGGCCCCCTCGCTTGGCAGATGAACATACGGAGTGCCATTTCTTGTAAGCAAAAGGTCATTTGCCCCAGTTCTTTTTCTGGCTGGAAAATCTCTAAAGTCAGAGAGCAGTGGCTGCTTGGCGCATGTGTAAAGAAGTTCTGATCCGTCACCCCAGAAATTCTTATCAATCACTTCGCCTGCATTATTTTCAAATATCACGTACGGAAGCCGAGTCACGTCCCAATGACTCGGAATTTCTCCGAGGGATTCGATTCCTGAGTCCTTGTATTGCGGATAGGCAGGGAACGTCATGCCGACAGCCCCTCAATCATCTGCTTGATGCGGTCTGTACAAGCTTTCAGGTCGCAGTCGATTTCTTCCAGCGGTCGCGGTGGCTGGAATACATAGAAATGGCGGTTAAACGGAATCTCGAAGCCGACCACACCGACTTCGCCGTCCTGCGCGTCCGTCTTGCTCTCGTCGATCCAGGCGTCCGGCACATGAGGTTTCACTTCGCGCTCAAAGTAGTCGTATACCGACTCACCTAGCGGTACGTTCTCGTTGTCGCGCAGGCCTGCATCGGCTTCCGGCTGGCCTTTGACCATGCAGATATCCGCCTCGGGGTCGCGCTCGCTCAGGGCGTTGAGGATGGCCTTCAGCTCGGGCGTGCTTGGCGATACATCATGGGCGCTGAGGGTCTTCTTCAGCAGCTTGCTGAACTGCT
>DALYYK010000649.1:0-1293 GCA_031983305.1 Candidatus Fimivivens sp.
TCAACGTCTCGCACGAGTTTAAGACGCCGCTCGCCGCCATAGAGGGCTATGCGGCGCTGCTGCAAAACGGCGATCTCACCGATGCCGATCGTGAGGAATATACCCGGCTGATCATCCAAAGCGCGCAGAAGCTCTCGACGCTGACCAGCAACATCCTGCGGCTCTCAAAGCTTGAAAATCAGGAGATCGTCCCCGGAAAAACCCGCTTTTCACTCGACGAACAGCTGCGTCAGGCGCTGCTGCTGCTTGAGGGGCAGTGGTCAAACAAGGGCATCGAGCTCGACATTGAGCTGATGCCGGTGCTGTTTTACGGCAGCGAGGAGCTGCTTTTGCAGGTCTGGTTGAATCTTTTGGGCAACGCGATCAAATTTACGCCGCATTACGGCGCCGTTTCGGTGCGTCTGATCGAGCGGGCGGGGCAGGTGCAGGTGACGATCTCCGATACCGGCGTCGGCATTCCGCCCGAAGCGCAGCCCCATATTTTTGAAAAGTTTTATCAGGGCGACCGCACCCGCGCCGCCGAGGGCAACGGTTTAGGGCTGGCACTGGTTTGGCGCATCGTGACGCTGTGCGGCGGCGCTGTCTCGGTGTCGAGCGACACAGGGGAGGGCGCGTGCTTTACGGTGGTCCTGCCCAACCGCCATTAATTGTTTTAAGAAGGGAAGAAAGCTATGAAACAGCCGGTCATCACCATCAGCCGCGAGTTTGGCAGCGGCGGTAGACAAATAGGCGAAAAGCTCGCCAAGGCGTTGGAGATTCCGTTTTATGACCGAACACTTATCGACCTTGTGGCGCAGAAAAGCGGTTATCCGCTCGACTTTGTCGCCGAAAACGATCAGCGTGTCACCAAAAGCATGCTGTTTCAGGTCGCAATTACCGGCAGCGTGCCCCCATGGCTCAACGGCGGCAAGGCCATTACCAACCGCGACACGCTGTTTTCGGCGCAAAGCAAGGTGATTCGCGAGCTGGCCTCGCAGGGCGGCTGCGTTATTGTCGGGCGCTGCGGCAACTATATTTTGCGCGATCTGCCCGGCTGCCTGTCGGTCTTTATCAGCGGCGCGCCCGAGGATAAAATCAAGCGCTGCGTGGCTGAATACGGCATCCGCCCCGACGCGTCCGAGGCCGAGATGCAGCAGCGCGACCGTGACCGCGCCAATTACCATTCCTACCATACCGGCGAGCTCTGGGGCGAGGCTAAGAATTATAATCTCGCCCTGAACAGCAGCCGTTTTGGCGTCGAGGGCGCGGTTGAAATGATTCTCACGGCGGTGCAAAAGCTGTAGCCTCTGTATT
>DALYYK010000650.1:0-1288 GCA_031983305.1 Candidatus Fimivivens sp.
CAGGCGTTTTGGGATGCTTGTGCCGCGCGGCGGCTTGGAACCAAAGCATCCCGCACGTCTTTGCGGGAAGTTCCCCTGCGAAAGCCGCCTACGGCAGGATAAATCGACACGGCGGACTTGTTTGATACGCGCCAAGCTTTGATATCGAGACGTTTTAAAGCGGCCTTAAGGGAGTGACGGTATGAAAAAGAGCAGAACGCTGCTGACGATGACCATTCTGGTATATGTCTTTCTGATCGGTCCGCTGCTGGTGATTGCCGCGGCGTCGTTCAGCGACACCGCTTATCTGAAATTCCCGGGCGAGGGGTTCACGCTCAAGTGGTACGCGCAGGCGCTGACCATGAAGGCGTTTATCGAGGCGGCCAAGATGAGCTTTTTTATCGCGTTTGCGGCGACGCTCATCGCGCTGCTGCTGGGACTTCCGGCGGCGTACGCCCTCAACCGCTACCGCTTTAGGGGCAAGGAGAGCATCAAGCTGCTGTTTTTGTCTCCGGTGCTCATTCCGTGCGTCGTGCTCGGCTTTATGATGCTGCGCTACGTCGTCAAGCAGTACGCGCTGCCGGTTGTGCCAAGCCTTTTGATCGGTCACACGCTGCTGAGCATTCCGTATATCATGCGGGTGGTCACGTCGAGCCTTGCAAACTTCGACTTCGCGACCGAGGAGGCCGCCGAGAGTCTGGGCGCGACCAAGCTGTATACGTTTTTTCACATCGTGCTGCCCAATATTAAATCGGGCATCGCGTCGGCTTGCATCATGGCGGTGATCAATTCGTTTAATAACGTGTCGCTGTCCGCCTTTTTGACCGGCCCGGGCATTTCGATGCTGCCGATTGAGATGATGAGCTATGTCGAGTATCATTTTGACCCGACCATCGCGGCGCTCGCTACGCTGATGATGGTGGTGACGATGGGCGTGATGCTGCTGATTGAAAAAACGCTCGGCCTGCAAAGCGTTGTGTAAAATAAGCTATTTTGTTTGTTACATTTGAATACCATAAGCGCCCCGCATCCGTTGTCGTTGGATGCGGGGCGCACGCTTTTGTGGTTGGGAATTAAAGTTTTTGGTCAAGCAAAGCCTATAATTATGCCGTTCCTAACACTTCAAAATCAAGCGGCAGCGCCTAACCCGCGCCGCCGCTTGACCATTCAATATAACATCTACTTCAACAACGCGCTAAAATCCGCGTCGGGCAGAGTGGCCCCCTCAACCGCGACAACCGCCGCCGCCACGCGGTTGGCAAGCCCCAGCGCCGCCGACAGCGGCAGCCCCCGGCACAGCCCGAGCATC
>DALYYK010000651.1:0-1284 GCA_031983305.1 Candidatus Fimivivens sp.
AAAAAGTACAGGAATAATGGATGTATTCCGAGCGTTTTTGATGCGGCGATTGGCTTTTGCAGTAGAATTACCCTGAGTTTAAAACTTTTAAGAATGCCCCTAGGTGAAAACGAAACGTCCCCTGTTCCGTGCATGCGCATGGAACAGGGGACGTTTGTGTTAATTTTTAATTGAAGCATGCAGCGCCGCATGGCTTGCACCTGAAATAATGCTACATATCAGCTGTGAGAGCCGCTCGAGCGGCACTTCGTCAGCGTTGCCGATCCACGATTCTAAAATGGCGACGGTGCCCGAGGCGATAAAATCCATAAAGCACATCAAAAGCTGCGGGTCTATGTCGCTACGGCTTTGCAGCTGCTCGCCCCATAAATCGCGCAGGCGGGTGCGGAAGTTGAACACGAGGTGCACATGCTCGCCCGACTCGATCAATAGCTTAAAAAACGGCTGGTCGCTTTGAATTTCGAGAAACAGCTTTTCAAAGAACGGCGCGGGGTTTTCTAGCCCGTTCCAGATGTTGTCTTTGTCGATTAGGCCAAACAGCCGCCCTAAAAATTCATCCTCAAGGTCGCGCAGTACCGAATCAATATCGGCGTAGTGGTTATAAAAAGTTTTTCGGTTGACGTCGGCCAGCTCGGTCAGCTCACTGATCGAAATTTTTGCGACCGGCTTTTCTTTCATGATGGTCAGAAGGGCCGACTTAATTGCAAATTTGGTTTTACGACATCGCCGGTCGTCCTTGTTGTTGGATATCCCTGCCATAATTTGCCCCTTTCTCCACAGTATTAAAATAATATGTGGAATAATATACAAATGACGTTAAAAGTGACCGTTGAATTCTTCTCAATTGTATAATAATATACATTAATGTAAAAGTCAACAGATGCGTAATAAATCGGGAGAGAAGATTATATGGTTACCAGTCAAAAAACAATGGTCGATCGCCTGATCAGCTTTATCGTGAGACGGAGAAACGGCATTGAAAAGTTTTTCATCCTCATGGTGGCGCTGTCTGCGGTCGCCGCGTTAATGGTTCGGGTCAATTATGACCTGACCGAATATCTGCCGTCGTGGGCGCCGACCAGGCAGGGCATCGACGTGATGGAGGCCGAGTTCGGTTACCCGGGCACCGCGCGGGTGATGATCAAAGACGTCACAATCTACGAAGCAAAGCTATATAAAGATCAGCTTGAGGCGATCGACGGCGTCGACAGCGTTTCGTGGGCCGCCACCGATATTTACACCTCGCAGGCTTTTTTAGAAGCGGCCGATATCGGTGACTATTAT
>DALYYK010000652.1:0-1284 GCA_031983305.1 Candidatus Fimivivens sp.
CGCCGCGCAGAATCTCGACCAGCTTTTTGGCGGTGTCGGCATCGGTCGCCGCTTTGATGACGGCAGCGCCCTTCTTGGCCTCGGGGATAAAGGTCTTTTGCACCACGGTAGGGGAGCCGCTCAGCCCGCAGCGGCTTAAATCGAGCCGATCGCCCAAGGTTTCTTGATCGATGATCACGATCTCGGGGCGATTGCCGCCCGGTATCGGCGCGCGCAGCGGCTTTGCTGTTTTGGCAATTGTTACGACGCAGGGCAGATCGGCTTCCAGCAGGGCATAGCCGCCCTCGGCTTCCTGCTTGGCGACGATTGCGGCGGCCTTGGCGGCCAGCTCGGTCGCGCAGGTAATCTGGCCGTACCCCAGATGCTCGGCCAGCTGCGGGCCGACCTGAGCGGTGTCGCCGTCGGTGGTGTTCTTGCCGGTGAGGATCAGATCAAAACGCTTGGCGTGCGCTTCTTCAATATAACGCACCGCGCGGCTGAGAATATAGCTGGTGGCCAACGTGTCGCTGCCCGCGGCGAACCGCCCGCTGATCAAAAAAGCCTGATCGGCCCCGACAGACAGGCCCTTTTTCAAAATCCGCTTCGCAGGCTCGGCCCCCATGCATAGCAGCGTCACCTCGGCGGAGCCTTGGTCTTTAAGCGTCAACGCGGCTTCCAACGCCAGCGCGTCGGCCGGGTTTAAAACAGCCGGTACATTGTCGCGGCACATGGTATGGGTGACGGGGTCGAACTTTACTTCCGATGCCAGCGGCACCTGTTTAACACACACCAGAATATTCATTATTTTTCTCCTTTGGAGTCAATTAATTCCTATTTTAATCGCTTTTGCCCGATATTGCAACGTCCAAAAGCGGCCTTGGTCAGAGGTGAGCCGCTATAAGATCCAATCTTCATTTTTTGTATTATTTGAACCATTATTTGAGTTTATTAAGGTCGAAATTGCTATATTAAAAGTATAAGTGCAAAATTCTGTATTTAAATCACATAAAAATTTTATATATATTTTAGAAAAACATGTCGGAGCTTCACCACACATTGTAACATGGTGTCGGGTATGATAAAATTCTATAATCAGGATAGGGTATGAGAGGCAGTCTATATTCCTCATTCTGGATTTCTGTGGTGAGAACGCCTAAACCAAGCGGTATGGGCTGCGCCTATAATGGGGGGACGGTTTTGCGGCCGAATATGCCTTTGGGCTGTTCGGGGGCCTAAACCGGGGTGCGGCCGGTATTTTTCGACTCTAAGAAAAGGATGGAGGGTATTATGAAAAGCATAAAATAT
>DALYYK010000653.1:0-1283 GCA_031983305.1 Candidatus Fimivivens sp.
TGCCGTCCGCTTTTTTCATCTGGCGGTAGAACTCCAGCGTCACGGTCGGGTAACTCTCCTTCGGCAGATCCTTTAACAGATCGCCCGAGAAGGTCTTATCAATCGCGATGCGCAGCTTGACATTGCCCGGCGCGTAGGTATTGGTCAGCGTAAAGTTCAGCGCGGCGGGTGGGGCGACCATATAGCCCTCAACGCTCTCTTCCTTGAGGATGTAATAGATGGTTCGGCCCAGTTCGTCATACTTGGGCAGATTCTTAAACTCGAAGGAGGTTGCGCCGTGGCTGATCGTGGCAGTAATCGGGGCATCCGTGTCATCTTTACACTGCACCGCCGCAGACTCGGGCTGAAGCGTCAGACTCTCCCCAACGTACGGTACAGCGTATAGCTTGACAGTCGCTTCGGGGTAGTCTTCCGCCGCAAGCTGACCGACGATATTCGCCCAGATTTTTTTGCCGTTGATATCGCGCACATATTCCTGCCGGTTGACAACCGTGCCCCCAATGGGAGCCAATCCGACTTCCTTGCCGCCGATGCTGTACTTTACCAGCTCGATATGGTCATCGGGGTCAAAGCTGTCACCCGTCGGAGAATCCAGATAATAATGATCGGTATAATTGCCCGGCAGCAGCATAATCTCCCGGACAAAATAGCGGTATTCATAACCGTTGCCGTTATATTGGGGCAGGCTGTCAAAGGTGCAGACCCAGTGGTTATTGCTCGCTATGCTCCAGCGATGCTCCACATAGCCGATGTCCACTGGCGTTTCGGCGCCGATGCCGCGGTAGATTCTGAAATAGATGTCGGGGCGGCGCTCGGTGCCGTCGTCCATCCAGATTTTATGGATCTGCGGCTGCGTCACAGTGCCCGACAGCCGGTTGGTGATTGCGTAAGGCAGTGTATCATCGGTATGGTAGTGGCCCACCTCATAGGTGCCGGGCGTGACGCTCTCCGAATAATCCTTTATTACGCCGGGATCACCTGAAAGCGACTCGCTGACGCGGTAGACGTACAGCCTGCCCTGAGCATCATATTTTGGCAGGTTGCTGAAAGTGTGGTTCCAGTAGCTCGCATCCAACGTTTCGTCGGCAGCGTTTTTTGTTACAGAGTCATAAGCGGTACCGTCCTGCGTTAGTGTGTAGGTAACGGAGGGTCTGGGCCCCCGCGCCTTGTTGCCGTCCACCCACATCTTGGTTATCGGAATGTTTACCGTACCAAACCGGCGATTGGTGATGGTATAAGAATTGTTAGATACCCCTTGTTCGGTGGTCACGATATACTGATAC
>DALYYK010000654.1:0-1276 GCA_031983305.1 Candidatus Fimivivens sp.
GCGTCCACCCGCCCAAAGGAAAGCGCGCTCCTGAGCGCCTGCTCGGTCATGCCAACGCCGTTGTCCGCAACGGTGAGCACCACGCCGTTTTCAAGCCGCCGGGCCGAGATGTCGACATCGCCGCCATCCCCCACGGCGCGAAAGCTGTTGTTGACAAGGTTGATCAACACCTGCTTAATCTGGCTTTCGTCGGCATAAAGCATCAAGTCGGGCTCGGCAAAAAAGCGCAGCGCGATGCGGCTGTTCTCGGCCACCTTGGTATAGAGCAGCGCCGTCTCGTCAAAAAGCTTGCCGACCGGGAACAGCGCCCTATGGCTCGCGCGCTCCCGCGCGAGGTTTAAGAGATTCTCAATCAGCAGGTTGATGCGGTCGACCTCGCCGACCATGCCGGCGCAAAGGCCGCGCTCGTTGTCACCATCCAAGCGCTTTGAAATGACCTGTATGCCCGCGCGTATTCCCGCGAGCGGGTTGCGTATCTCATGTGCGAGGTCGGCCGCCACCTTGCCCATATAGGCGAGCTTTTCGCTCTCGCCAAACTTTTCTTCCATCATCTTTTTATAGGTGATGTCGTCAATCGTGCATAAGGCGCCCCAGACAAAGCCGTTGGCGTCGGTTAAGCGCCAGATGCCGATCTCGAGGTCAAACGCGCGCCCGCTCGGGTCCTGCGCACGGATCGGGTCGATGACCGGTCGGCTGCTCGCGATCAGCCTGCGCAGCGTTTCTAAAAGCGGCTCGCCGCCGCAGGCAAGGCCATCGGCCGAGAGCATGGCCGCCGCCTTGGAGTTGATGCAAAGCTGCTCGCCCTGCGCGTTATAGGCGACGACACCGAGCGGTAGGTTTTCGACAATTGCTTCGTTGAGTATTTTAACCCGCACAATTTCATCGGTATAGCCGCGGATATCCGACAGCATGCTTTCGAACGCGATGGCCAGCCGCCCGATCTCGTCGCGGCGCTGGCGGTAATCGTCGGCGAGGTGCCGCCCCGCCGTCAACGCCGGGTCGCGGCTGATGCGCGCGCACGCCTCGCTCAAACGCCGGATCGGGTCGGAGATGTTATAGGCGATAAAGATGCCGGCCTGCACCGTAATGATCAGCAGCGCGATGGTCGCGATAATCATATAGCGCTGGTTCTCGATCAGGTCGTCATAAAAGGTCGCGCGGTCAAGGATGTAACACAGCGTCCAGCGGTAACGGTTGTCCGCGCGCGAAAGCAGTACCCATTCCTCCCGCATCGCCGAACGGTCGCGCCCTTCCAAGAGCGGGGCCCCCTGCTCGT
>DALYYK010000655.1:0-1276 GCA_031983305.1 Candidatus Fimivivens sp.
GCCGTTGCTTGGCGCGTCCACGAGCGGAATGCCGGTGAGCGCTGAAATAATCCAACCGTTGGAGGTCGAGACGCCGCCGTTTTCGCAGGTGGTAAAGCCCGCGATCTTCATGCCGCTGTTCGACTCAAGGTTCGCGAGCACCGTCTTCCAGTGCTCGGCGGTCACGCAGGTGTCCTTGGCCGAGGGCGCGCCGACCAGCGACACGTTTACGAGCATATCCTGCGGCGACAGTTCAGAAACATCCAGCAGCGTGAGCGTATCGGTGTGCCGAAAGGCTTCTTCCAGTGCCGCCATCCCGAGCTTTAGGCTGCCGCCGCCACCGCCGCCGAGCAGCAGTCCGCCGTACAGCGCGTGCAGGCATTGTTCTTTTGTCAGTTCAATCATCATTTATTCCCCGTTTCGCTTAGAATGTCGAATTGCTTCAAAGTACGCAAAGGTTCCCTCGGCCAGCACCGGGTCGATTACCGGGATGCCGACCGCACGCTCGATCTCCTGTGCAATACCGATGGTCGTCAGGCCGGTGCAGCCCAGCGCGATGACCTCGGTTCCCATTTCTTTAAGCTCGCGGGCCGTTTTAAGGCAGCTTGCCCGTCCTTCGGGGGTCATTAGATCGAGCGTGCTGTCGACGCCCTCGGGCCTGCCGACGGCAATAATATTGTCGGGAATCATGTGCAGATACGCCTTGGGCGCATAGTCGACAATGCCGAGAATCGCAATTTTCTGCCCGTATTTGAGCGCTAGCGCGGCGGTGGTTTCTCCGCCGCCCGTCACCGGCAGGCCGGGTAGCGCTTGCCGGATCTCCGCCACGCCGGGGTCGTCGGCGCAGCTGACAATGATCATATCGACGTTCTCAAACGATTTAGCAGTCTCCACAATCTTGGGTACCGCAATCTGCTCCAATTCATGGCTGTGAATGCCCTCCCACTGGTCGGGAATGCATTTTGAAACGCACCGAATTCCTGGGAAATGCGCCTCAATAACCTTGCCGTGCAGATCGATAAAATCCTGATCGTCGGAGGTCAGTACACGGATAACGCCTACATGAAACATGGGCTTTCATCTCCTTTTGCAAGGGGGTGTCAGACGACAAAATGCCCCCGGTCGATAATCAGTTGGTCGTCAAAATACAGCGTCGGCTTTAGAATAATGCCGTCCATATGGCAGTCGGCCTTATTGACGCCGCCAAACGAGGTGTTGGTGCCAAAGGCGATATGCACCGTGCCGTACACCTTTTCATCCTCAAGAATGACGCCGTTTAAAATGGCGGCGCGGTTGG
>DALYYK010000656.1:0-1275 GCA_031983305.1 Candidatus Fimivivens sp.
AACGTTGATGTTGCCCTCCCGGGCGGCAGCATCATGGGGTTGATCGGGGATAACGGCGCGGGCAAAACAACCTTGATCAAGCTATTGCTTAATTTGATTCAACGCGATGCGGGCGAAATCTCGCTGCTGGGGATGGACCCCGTTGCAGATGAACGCACGGTCAAATCACAGATCGGCGTGGTGTTTGACGACTGCTGCTGGTCCGAGCTGCTTTGCCCCGCCGAGATCGAAAAGGTGCTCAGGCGGTTATATCCCACTTGGAGCACCGATTTGTTTTATAGCTATCTCGACCGTTTTGCGTTGCCCGCCAAGGCCAAGCTCAAGACCTTTTCGCGCGGTATGCGCATGAAGCTTTCGATCGCGGCAGCGCTTGGCTCGTCGCCTAAACTGCTGCTGCTCGACGAGCCGACCGGCGGTTTAGATCCCATTGTGCGCAACGAGATACTCGATATCCTAATGGCGTTCATTCAGGACGACGCGCATTCCATCCTGATGTCCTCGCACATTACGGGAGATTTGGAAAAGGTATGCGATTACATCTGCTTTCTGCATCAGGGCGAGGTGCTGCTCTGCGACCAAAAGGATGCGCTGCTCGAGCGCTACGGTCTGCTGCGATGCGGCGCGCAGCAGCTATCCGAAATTCCGCAGGATTTTGTCGTGCGCAAGTTGCCGCATCAGTTTGGCTGCAACGTGCTGGTGCAGGACGCGATCAAGCTGCGGCGGCAGCACCCCGCGCTGACGGTCGATTACGCAACGCTGGAGGATATTATGCTGTTTTATGTGAAGGGGGAGAGACAATGAAGGGCCTTCTTTTAAAGGATATTCTCATGCTCAAAAGCTATGCCAAAACGATAGGCGTGCTGGTCGTCGTCTATCTGGCCTCGGGCATTGCGTGGGATAATGTCTACTTTTTCGCGGGTATGTCCGGCATACTTTGCGTCATGATGGTGATGAGCTCTTTCTCTTATGACCATTACGCCAAGTGGGATCAATACGGCGCCAGCCTGCCGGTGACGCGTTCGGATATGGTGGGTGCAAAATATCTGCTGGCGCTGGCTATGACGGGAGTTGGGGCCATCGTCACCGCGTTGATGTACTTTGTTTTTATACTGGTGCGCAAGGGCGATTTTACAACGCTGTTGCCCATCACACTGGGAACAACCGCTGCGGGCGTGTTTCTCGTTTCAGTGCTGCTGCCTTGTATCTATAAATTCGGTGCTGAAAAGGCCAGACTGGTACTGATGTTGATGGGTGTGCTGGTCGGACTGACCATTT
>DALYYK010000657.1:0-1270 GCA_031983305.1 Candidatus Fimivivens sp.
AGAAATGGCATTTCTCGGTGAGCGGTTTGCTAAAATGTCAATCCGGGAGCATCTTCTCTTAGAAGGCTCTTCTCAGTTTGTGTCTATCGAAACCGCCGCCGATCTCATCAACCTCACCGAGCAGCTCGACAGCTTCACCCTTTATTATGGGGTAAAGGACGATGCAACTCTCGGAAAATATATCGCCACATACCAGCATCAGGCCACGCCTGATCAGCTTCTCTTCATTGACCTGAACCAGTGGGGACGCGACATTCGGGAGAAAAACGGCGGGGTGTTCGTATCCGGCGGTTATGTGGAACGCCACTATGCCGACCATGAAGTCTACACCGGCAAAAATCTGGAACAGCTGACTGGTGAGAGCGCCAGTGTGCGAATAAAAGTAGCCTCCGGCATCCAATCGGCAGGCTTATGGGTAAGGCTGCCCGACTATGAGATCAGCACCGGCGAACCAGATGAGCTGTCGGTTGCAATGAGTGAGTTGGGGATCACAAAATGGAGCCGTGCGGTTTTGCTGGAGGCAGAATGCTGCCTTGACAATATTACGGACATTGCCAATCAATATGAATCCCTGGAGGAACTGATTCGGGCTGGGAACAATCTCGGCTATGTTCTGGCGGAACAGGGACAGGGTATGTCCTTCTTCCATGAGCGGTTTCAGGCAGCCATGGAGCTGGAGGGTTGCACCCGGCTGGATGAGGCGCTGGACATCTCCCAAAACCTTGACTGCTACGACTTTATCCCCTCCGAGCAGCATTGGGAAAAGTTCGGCAGGGATTTGGCACAAAAACGTGGTCTTGTACATCCATCCTCTCCAATAGGGATGTACTTCGACTATGCCGGATACTGCAAAGCTGAGATCGAAGCTCTCAATCTGCAGCCCTGCGAGGACGGTTATATTGCCAGAAACGAAAAAGGATTTATTCGTGAGTTCAGCAAGGAGCCCCAGACACAAGGGCAAATCCTCGACCACAGTCTATAGCTTCTTGGTATAGCTATTTCCATCAACCTGTGGCATTGTGTTGTACTTGAAGGAGGTGAGGCAATTGGACGAAGAACTCTTGGATTTATTGGATATGGCGCTTGCGGAACGCTTCCAATTATCGTATGCATCTATGCGTCAGGAGCAGCCACAAACCGAAAAGCTGATCACACGGCTCATTGAAATCAGCGAAGCCATTCAGAACAGTCCTACAATCTTGCAGGAAGATAAAAAGCTGATTGACGAATATCTCTCTGTAAATACAGAAGTAGAGGCTAAGACCCAGCA
>DALYYK010000658.1:0-1265 GCA_031983305.1 Candidatus Fimivivens sp.
TTCTTTCATCCGGACTATACCGTCGGTTTCGGAATCTCACCGAATCTGCCCGTCATAGTAGTATGACCGGCTCGCGGACTTGCGGCCAAATGCCGATTACCGCCGGTGGGGAATCGCACCCCGCCCTGAAACAGCTTTATCTTTATTATATGCGGCGTTGACGTGATTGTCAAGCGCACAACTGTTAAAATAATTAGCAATACTGTTGACAAAACGGTATTTTAAAATGGTACAATAAAACAAAAATGCATCCTGTGATGCCAAAAGGGAGTCTGAAAATATGTTGGAATACTCCATCAGCGCGGCAAATCTGACGCTGATTAAACAGTGTCAGCAAGATGAAATGGATGAATATTACATCTATCAGGCCATTGCCAGAACCTTAAAAAATGATGGTGACCGCAAAACACTGCTGCTGATTGCCGAATCGGAGCGTCAGCACGCCGTGCGCTGGCAAAAATATACCGGCGTAGTCGCAAAGCCGAACCGAAAGATCGTTTGGTTTTACACGCTGGTCGCCAAGATTTTTGGCTATACCTTCGCAATCAAGCGCATGGAGAGCGGCGAGGATAAGGCCGGAAAGCGCTATGCGCAGCTTGCCGCCGAAATACCCGAAGCGCGGGAAATAGCGCAGGAAGAGCACGAGCATGAACAAATGCTGATCGATATGCTCGACGAGGAGCGGCTGCAATATGTCGGCTCAATGGTGCTCGGACTCAACGACGCGCTGGTTGAGCTGACCGGAACGCTGGCGGGTCTGTCGTTTGCGCTGCAAAACAACCGCCTGATCGCACTTTCGGGCCTGATTACCGGCATTTCGGCCACCTTTTCAATGACGGCATCCTCCTATCTATCGGCCAAAAGCGAAAATGACCCCCGCGCGCTGACCTCTTGTGCCTATACCGGCGCGATGTATCTGCTCACGGTGGCGCTGCTGATCGCGCCCTATCTGCTGCTGCCGGTACATGCCTATCTGCCCGCGCTAATCAGCATGCTGACCGTTGTCGCGCTGATTATTCTGGGTTTTAACTATTACATTTCGGTGGCCAAATCGCTGGATTTTAAACGGCGGTTTCTTGAGATGTTCGTCATCTCCGGCTCGGTGGCGCTGCTCTCGTTTGCGGCGGGCCTGCTGATCAAGGCTTGGCTCGGCATTGACATTTAATATCCAAAATTGGATTACAGCAAAAAGCGCCTGTGCGGTTTTAAACCGTACAGGCGCTTTTGGTGTTGGCAGTAAGCGTGATAATCTATACAAATTATCT
>DALYYK010000659.1:0-1265 GCA_031983305.1 Candidatus Fimivivens sp.
GCAGCTCGTAGATGCGCACGGCGTGCGCGCTGGTCATGTGGCCGACCTTCTCTAGCTGGTAGCTGGTGAACTCGGCCTCCAGGCGCGTGATGTACTTGATGACCTCTGGCGTGAAGATGACCTGGACGTTGCCCGCGCCGTCCACATAGGCCGCCTCGCTCACCCAGCGGGTTTTCTTGACGCGGGCATGGCCGCTGGCCGGGTCGATGTCATGGATCGTCACGCTGCGCTCGTAGAGGGCGTCCATGGCGTCCTTGAGCTGCTGGTAGACGTTGCCCCTGCCGATGCTGGGGAACTGCTTGGCGAAGCTGTCGGCCGTGATCGTGACCGGCAGATCCGGGAACAGGCCTTTTTGCTCCTCACGGCACCGGCAGATCGCGTACAGGATGATGCGTTGCTCGTTCAGGCCCAGCCGGTAGCTGGCCTCGACCAGGCGATTTGACTTTACGACAAGCTCGTTTTTCTTCATCACACAGATATGACGTATTTTGTAAATGTCATTTTAAAACACTTTTATGACTAATTACAAGCTGTCATAGTTAACCCTAAAAAAGTCATAGTTAACCCTAAAAAAGTCATAGTTAGAGCCTGAAACCCGCATGGATACTGGCTTTCCGGCCGCCTAAAAGGACTTAAAAGCTACTCCCCCCGCCGTCGCGTGCAGGTCGTACTGCTTCAGGCCCCCCGAGGGGGGCGGGTTTACCAACCCCCCCTCTGGGTACGCAACGGCCGCAGGACGGACGGCCAGACCTTCGGCGGGCTACGGACTTCGGCCTGCGGCCGAACGCCTACCGGCGCGGGTCCTACCGCCTCACCCCGGCAAGCCGGGGCTTCGGGCACCTGGCCGCCGTGATCGCTGGGCGAAACCCGGCCCGCTCTCGCGATGCCGCGCCCAGCTCGCCATCTCATTGCACGTTTGCCAAATCGGTTCCGCAATAGGGGCATGCGGCCGGCGCCGGTCGGGGTTGGGTTTCAGGGTTTTCGATTTTCAGGTTTTCCAGGGTAGCCGGGCGTGCCGGTTTGCGAAGCAAATCGGTGCGCAAGCAAGCGGGGACGCCCGCGCGCTAAGGCGTCCAGTTAGCTATGCGCGAAGCACTACAGACCACGTTGGCGAAAGAAAGCATCAACCAGGGCGGTTATTTCTGGGTCGATGTTTTCTTTTTGGCAATCTGCATCCTGTTCGATCTGATAGGTAAGCCGAATTGGTTCTACTACAGGGTCTCTCTCGGGAAGCAAATGCCTGTCGCGTGGAAGGAGATAGTAGG
>DALYYK010000660.1:0-1261 GCA_031983305.1 Candidatus Fimivivens sp.
CGGCGGTTGCGGCGGCTGGGGCGGCTGCGGCGGCGGTGGCTGCGGTTGGGGCGGCTGCTGCTAACCGGTAATCTTCGTCCATAAGCGTTCCTAACAAAAAGAAGGGGCGGGTGCTTTTCGGCATCCGCCCCTTCTTTTTGCCTGTTAAAAAACGCCAAAGTCTACAACACGCCGCCGGGCTGTTATTCACTGTTCAAATTAGTCGATTGCCTGATCACATTATTGTATCGCTTGTGATTATCTGTTATAATCAATATAATATACGATAATAAGAATTCATCTCATCAAAAGCAATGGTATAGTCGGTTTTGCGGCATCGGCGTCTGCCTGCTGAGTAACGCAAAACGAGGAGGGGCTATGTTGTTCGAAGAGAACGCAAAATACAAAATTTTGGTGATTGAGGACAGTCTTTTAAACCAGCATGTGATTCAGAACATCTTGCAGGATAAATACACGTTGGCAAGGGCGCTGACCGCCCGTGAAGCGTTTGAAATGCTGCCAATCTTTCGTCCCCACCTTATCTTGCTGGACATTATATTGCCGGACGCAGATGGATTTAAGGTTCTGGAAACGCTCAAGGGCAACGAAGAAAACCGGAATATTCCCGTTATCATCATCACGGGGATGGATAGTGAAGAAAATGAGGAACGCGGACTTATGCTCGGTGCGGTCGACTATATCAAAAAGCCGTTCAAGCACGGCATTGTCAGCGCGCGGGTCAACACACAAATACGTATTATCAGGCAGATGCAGACCATCGAGCAGCTGGGCATGCTTGACGGCCTGACCGGCATTTCAAACCGCCGGGCCTTCGATATGCATCTAAGGTTTGAGTGGAATCGCGCCATTAAGGAAGATATTCCGCTGAGCATGATCATGCTGGATATTGACCATTTTAAAGAGTATAACGACACCTACGGGCATCCTCAGGGGGACATTATTTTGCAGTCGATCGCGTCGATTCTCAAGTCGGAAACCAAGGAGTCGTCGGGTAGAGTGTTCCGTTACGGCGGCGAGGAGTTTTCAGTCATTCTGCCCACAGACAGCGTCGGGGGTGCGATTCATGTCGCGGAGCGCATTCGCAACAGCGTCGAGACCGCAAAGGTACGCAGCTTATTTTCTGACGTCGTCACCCGCGTAACGGTGAGCGCGGGCGTTGCTTCGGTAAAACCCACGCCCGACGACCAGATGCATTATTTAATCGAGTTGGCCGATCAAAAGCTCTATCAGGCAAAGCACGACGGGCGCAACCGCGTCCGAT
>DALYYK010000661.1:0-1244 GCA_031983305.1 Candidatus Fimivivens sp.
CGACGATTTCAAGGGCGGCATGACCGAGAACTATATCTGCTGCCAGCTCTGCGCCAACGGCTACACCGGCTATTACTGGATGTCCGATCGCAGCGCGGAGGTCAATTTCATCATTCAGCGCGACGGCAGGATCATTCCCATCGAGGTCAAGTCGGCGGATAACACCAAGGTCAAGAGCCTGAACAGCTATATCGGCGCGCACAAGCCTGCGTATGCGATTAAGCTTTCAATCAAGAACTTCGGCTTTGAGGATGGCAAGAAGACGATCCCGCTTTACGCCGCATTTTGTATTTGAGATAGAGACTTTCAATAACCGGCCTGCTGTCAATAGCGATAGCAGGCCGGTTGCGCTTATTTTATTATGAAGCTTTTTAATAGCAATGTATCTCGCGCCTTCTGTGTGCCATAAACGTAAGCATAAAATGTCAGTATATGCGCACATTTAATAGAATGCAAAGGGTAACACCCGCCGCAGCTTCTCCCACTGTTCCCGCGTTACGATTGCCTGACTTTGCTCCCACCGCGCCACAGACTTTGCGGTTACGCCCAACATTTTCCCGAGCATGGCCTGTGTCAGGCCATGCTCGGCTCTGATTTCTTGGATTTTTGCGCTGTAAGGATAGCGCAGAAACAGATAATAGTCGTCGCAAAGTGCGGAAATTGGCACTTTTAAAGCGCTTGAAATACGCTGTAAAACCTCCAAACCTGGCTCTCTTTTACCGCTCTCATAGTCCATCATTGATGTCCTCGAAACGCCGATTTTGTCCGCGAAAAAGTCGCATTTCATGTCCTGTTTGCGCCGATAAAACCGAATTTTTTCCCCGACGCTGGCATTTTCCGAAATAACGTTGAGCCTAAAAACCGTATGAATCAGCCATTTATGCGCTTTTTTCGAAATTGTCGGCGTGTCAATGAGCCTGTGGTAGAAAACGCTATCGGAAATGCTGTAAGCGTTATGGCTACAATTTTAGCGCATCAAAAGTCACTGCTGTCTACGAGGAGGCCGGAGAGCTTGTTACTTCCTGCCAAATAACGACAGTACCAAGCCCCTCATAACCCAGGCAATCGCTCAGATTAATGCTGTTTCCCGGACTGTGGAGATTTGCGCACCGAAATTAACAGGCTGACCCAGCAACTGCTGGAGTATCCCGTTGTTATGGTCATGTGCAGTGTGGGCCTTCTCTTGGGCCGCACTTTTTATCGCTGAGATTGGTGTATCATTTTGCCCGCAGAGGCTCCCTCAC
>DALYYK010000662.1:0-1241 GCA_031983305.1 Candidatus Fimivivens sp.
GCGCAGTCCAAATAGCGGGCGGGCGGCTTTAACGACAGCTCGTCAAAGAAAATTTTGTTTAAGGCGTAGTCCCAGTTTTGGCCGGTGTGAATCAGACTATGGTCAAAATATCGGTCGAAGGCCTCCAGACAGGCGGACAGCCGGATAATCTCCGGCCTTGTTCCGACAATTGTCATTAGCTTGAGCTTTTTCATAAATCCACTATCCTTTCCCGGTGAGCAGCTTTGTCTCCCCGCCGTCCACGGCCGCCGGATAGGTATCCGGGCGCTGAGGATCAAAGCGTTGGCTGGCCCAAATGACCATCACCAAATCGTTCGCTCCGGTGTTTTCGACGGTGTGGATATAGCCGGGCGGTACCTCGACCACCTTTGGCCTTTCGCCGGACACGGGGTATTCCAGCACCCTGCCGCCGCCCAGTCGTTGGAGCCTGATAACGCCGGTGCCGCTCACAATAAGGAATTTTTCGATTTTGCCATGGTGCCAGTGGCCGCCCTTGGTAAAGCCGGGCTTTGACACGTTGACAGACACCTGACCGCCGTTTTCCGATTTGAGAAACTCGGCAAACCAGCCGCGGGCGTCGGCGTGCACAGCCAGCGGATAGCCAAGGCAGTCCCCTGGCAGATAGCTGACGTAGGTGCTGTACAGCTTCGCCGTTAGCGCATCGCCCATGTCCGGGACAGCCAGCCCGGCGCGGCTTTCGCCAAAGGCGGTAATCAACGCTGCCAGCGTGCCGACCGTTGTGCGGTAGACCGGCGCCACCGTGCAGAAATCCCCCTGCCGGGCCGGTGCGTGCGCAAGCACGTCAATGAACGCATTCGCCACGTCGTCGATATAGGCGAGGGTAAGCCGCGCGCCGGGGTCGTCAATTCTGAGGGGCTGCCCGTTTGCCGCGGCGTCACAAAAGGTGGCGACCACGCTGTTATAGTTGGGCCGGCACCATTTTCCAAAGACGCCCGGCAGCCGGCAAATGAAGACATTTACCCCCGTCCGGGCGGCGTAGTCTTGCAAAAGCGCCTCCGCGCGCCGCTTGCTTTGACCGTAGGGGTTCTCCAGCTCCGCCTGTACGGAGGAGGCAAACAACACCGGCGCTTTGTTGCCGCACCTTTCCAACGCCTCTAGGAGCGCTGCGGTGAAGGTGTGATTTTCCTCAAAGTCCTCCGGGCTGTCGGGGCGGTTTACGCCTGCCAAATGGAACACAAAGCCGCATTCGGCGGCATAGCGTTCGAGTGCTTCCGGTTCCG
>DALYYK010000663.1:0-1239 GCA_031983305.1 Candidatus Fimivivens sp.
GCGGGCCAACAGCGTTTTACCGGTTCCGGGCGGGCCAACGAGCAGCACGCCCTTGGGGATGCGTGCGCCCAGCGTGTTAAACCGCTCGGGCGATTTTAAAAACTCAACGACCTCGACCAGCTCGGCCTTTTCCTCATCGGCGCCGGCGACATCGGCAAAGGTGACGCGGCGGCCCTGATCGGGGGTACGGGCCTTCGCCTTGCCAAAGCCTGAGATATTGCCGCCGCCGCGCGACTGCTTGATCGTGAACCACCACAGCGCGCCCATGGCAACAATGAGCAGCAGCGTCGGCAGATAAGAGACCCAGAACGGCATCGTCGCAATCGGAATCAGCTCGTAGGGGATTCTCGTGTCAGGATTCTCACGATTATATTCCTCGACCTGCTGCTGCACCGTGTTGATAAACAGGTTGGTGTTGGGTACCGTGTAGGCCTGCTCGGTGTTCTCACCCGCGAGCTTGAATTTCAGTTCGCCGGTGCCAAGGTCAAAAGTATATTCCGCAATCTTATGGTCGTCAAACATCGCGACAATTTCGGAATATTTATAGGTGCTCTCCTTCTTGCCCATCCCAAACGTGCTGCTGGCAATGAGCACAAGCGCAACGAGCACCGCGACATAAATAATAATACCGCGATTGTTTCTCGGGTTAAAGCTGTTGCGCGGATTCTGCCCAGGACCCTGATTCGGGTTCTTGTTTGGCTGGTTGGAATTATTCAATCGTTACACTCCCTGCTAAAATAGTTTATTTTTCATATACGCAGGGCTTGAGAATGCCCACATATGGAAGATTTCGATATTTTTCATCGTAGTCGAGGCCGTAGCCGACCACAAATTCATCGGGAACCACAAAGCCCTTATAATCCGGCACAATGTTGACGCGGCGGCGCTCAGGCTTATCGAGCAACGTCGCGATGCGGATGCTTCGGGCGTCCTTCGCGCCGATATGCTCTTTAAGGTACGCGAGCGTCATGCCCGAGTCGAGGATATCCTCGACGATCAGAATGTCCTTGCCGGTGAGCGCCTCGTCAAGATCCTTGATGATTCGGACGACGCCGGTCGTCTTGACGCCGCTGCCGTAGCTTGAAACCGACATGAAATCGATTGAAGCCGGAACGGTGATGGCACGCATCAGATCAGCCATGAAAACGACCGAGCCCTTGAGCACGCTGACCATCATCAGGTTTTTATCCTTATAATCCTCTGAAATCTGGCGACCTAACTCCGCGACCTTATTTCTAA
>DALYYK010000664.1:0-1227 GCA_031983305.1 Candidatus Fimivivens sp.
CGTGCTCGAGGCGTTTGGCTCGGGCGGGCTCGCCTTTCTGCGCCGCGACCTTGTGACGGCGCTGGCGCATCTTGTCGAAAACGGCGTCTCGGTTGTGGTGTGCAGCCAGTGCCTGTACGAGGGCAGCGATATGACCACCTACGAGGTGGGGCGGCGCGCGTTGCAACAGGGCGTTATTCCGGGCGGCGACATGACCTCAGAGGCCGCCGTCACCAAGCTGATGTGGGCGCTGGCCAATTGCGGTTCGCAGCAGGCGGTTTCGGCGTTATTTGCGACGAGTCTGGCGGGGGAAGTAACGGTTGACGGATAGGCCGAAGCATGGTTTTAAGCGCGTTAATCGCGATATAGCTTCGGAGAATGTGCGTTTCGCTTAAACCCGTCGCTTGTAAGGGAGCAATAGGACAAAATTGAAATTCAAAAACAATTGGTTATTTTTGATCACAGCGCTGCTTTCGGTTTTTATGGTTGGATTTGCATTGGTCGCCGGCAGAATCTTTAATAAGGCGTTGGCGTACAGCTTGACTTCGCTGGTATACTGGTGCGTTTTTTGTCTGCCTCTGACCTTTTACCATCTTGGCCACGGAGATGCCAAAAGCATTTATGCCAAAGCGTCTGGGGCTGCCAAATCAGCCGAAAAAGCGGCGCTGACGGTGCTGGCGTTTGTCCCCTGTCTGGGCACACTGGTCGCGGTTTTCCTGCCCCGCCTTACGCAGATTCCGGCTTTGGCATTGGCTGCCGCTTTGTTTTATGCCGTAATCAACGGCACGGTCGAGGAATTGTTCTGGCGCGGCGTTTTTATCAAGTTCTTCCCAAATGACCCCGTGCGGGGTTGGCTGCTGCCTACGGCGCTTTTTGGCGCATGGCATATTGCGCTGTATTATATCAAAGGCATGGCCTATCAGGGGGGATTTGTCGCACTCGCGGGCGGTGCGACGGCGATGGGGCTGCTATGGGGATTTGTGGCCTTTAGGACAAAATCTATCCGTGTTGTGACCATCGCGCATATTGCCGCAAATTTTTTCGCCTTCAGCGGGATGATTTATGACAACTGGTTTGTGTGAGAGTATAGAATCGTGAGAAATTGAAATAGTTCCGATACATTTTAAAAGCCTACCCGATATGATCAATAGACCCATTTAATAATTCCGCACAAGCAAAGGCTCTCGTTGAGCGCATCTCTTTTCACGGAATAATTATGTCCATATTAAAATAAAAAGCGCGCCGCAT
>DALYYK010000665.1:0-1227 GCA_031983305.1 Candidatus Fimivivens sp.
CAACGCCCATGCACCCGAGCCAGAGCTATCCGCCGAGGACGACCAAACGCCTTTCGCTCAAATCGATCAGGCCGCTGCGCAACAACCCTCGCCATCGGCAGAGCCCAACGAACCTACCGAGATCGCTGAGGCGGAATCACCGGTAAAGCAGGTCGTCGTGGCTAATGGCGATACGCTTTCGACCGTGTTTGCCAAGGTCGGACTCCAGCCATCCGTCGTACATGACGTGCTCGCCAGCAGCAAAGACGCCAAACAGCTGACCAACCTCAAGGTCGGTCAGCGCCTCGAGTTCGAACTGGACGAGCAGGGCAACCTGTTGCAGCTTCGCAGCCCACTGAGCAAGCTTGAAAGCATCCACCTGCAACGCTCCGATTCCGGTTACGTACTCAAGAAAGAAAAGCTCAAACCGGAAATCGAGACGTCATACGCCTACGGCCGTATCCAGAGCAGCCTGTTCCTGGCTGCAAAGCGGGCCGGCCTCAGCCATAACCTGACGATGGATCTCGCGAACGTATTCGGGTACGACATCGATTTCGCCCTGGATATTCGCAAAGGCGACACGTTCGAAGTGGTATACGAGAAAAAGAAGGTCTACGGTGAAACCGTCGGTACCGGCAACATTCTCGCGGCGCGCTTCTCCAACCGAGGCAAGACCTACACCGCCGTTCGCTACACGAACAAGCAAGGCAACAGCAGCTACTACACCGCCGATGGTCAGAGCATGCGCAAGGCCTTCATCCGCACGCCGGTCGATTTTGCGCGCATCAGTTCCCGCTTTTCCAACGGCCGCAAACACCCCATCCTGAACAAGATCCGCGCTCATAAAGGCGTGGACTATGCCGCACCGCGCGGCACACCGATCAAGAGCGCTGGAGACGGCAAGGTTCTGCTGGCCGGCCGCAAAGGCGGTTACGGCAACACGGTGGTCATTCAGCACGGTAACCACTACCGAACGCTCTATGGACACATGCAAGGCTTTGCGAAAGGTATTAGCAACGGCGCAACGGTCAAGCAGGGCCAGATCATCGGCTACATCGGCACGACCGGCCTGTCCACCGGCCCGCACCTGCACTACGAGTTTCAGATCGATGGAGTTCATGTCGATCCACTTGGGCTCAAGCTTCCGATGGCCGACCCGATCGCAAAGAACGAGAAACAACGCTTCCTCCAATTGAGCAAACCGCTAATGGCGCGCATGGATGAAGAACGCTCGACCATGCTGGCTAT
>DALYYK010000666.1:0-1226 GCA_031983305.1 Candidatus Fimivivens sp.
TTGGCGGAGCTATACGCCAGCTTTTTAAAGGCTTTTTGTTCTCCAGTTGAGGCCATGTGTACCTCACAGCTAATCATCGGCTCTTCTGTGCGAATGATCTGTGGCGCCGATGCGATTATTGACGTTTTTGCCTCAATGTTCTGTTCTTTGGCGGAGACTATTGGTGCTTTGGTGCAGGTCGTCTGCGCTTTGCCGACAGTTATAGAGATGTTTATATCAGTGTTCTGTCTTTCCGAAGGGGTGGTTGGATGTCTGCCGCAGGCGGTCTGACCCTCCCCAACGGTTATAGCCTCTTTGTATGAGGTGTTTTGCCCCTTTACATGGGTTGTTGGCACGTTGGCACAAATCGTCTGCGCCTTATCGGCAATCTCCGGGATGCTTATACCAGCGTTCTGCTTCTCCGGAGGAATTGTTCGCGCTTTCTCAACGGCTATAGATGCGTTTGGATGGACGTTTTGTTCCGCCGCGAGGGGCATTTGCCCTTCGGTGCCGGTCGCTTGCATTTGCCCGACAGTCGCGGACACGTTTGGGCGGGCATTCTGTTTTTTCATAACGCCACCTGCTTTCTCAACAGCGTGACCAGTTGCTCGCGCAGGCCGATAATCTCGGGCAAAGCGAGCATATCGCGGCTGCGCGGGTAGGGCAACGGCACTGAAACATTGATAAGCGTTTCAATTGGCGTCTGCGCCACGACCAAAATCCGATTTGAGAGGAGCACCGCCTCTTCGACATCGTGGGTGATGAACAGAATCGTCTTATTGGTACGCGCCGCCTGCTCGAGCAGCCACTCCTGCATGGCGACACGGGTGAGAAAATCGAGCGCTGAGAACGGTTCGTCGAGCAGCAGCAGCTCACAGCCGGTCAGCACCGTGCGCCCGAACGCGGCGCGTTGCCGCATGCCGCCCGACAGCTCGGACGGATATTTATGCCCGCAGCCGGACAGCCCCACCTCGCCAAGCATCTCCTGTGCGCGCCGCCGCATCTCAGGTCCGGACATACCGCCCGCAATCTCGAGCGGCAGCTTGAGATTATCGGCCACGGTGCGCCAGGGGAATAGCAAATCGCGCTGCGGCATGTAGCCGCAATAACGGCGCTTGCCGCCAACAGGCGCGCCGTCGACGAGAATCGTCCCCGAATCAGGGGTGAGCAGGCCGTTAATTAGCTTGAAAATTGTACTCTTACCGCAGCCGCTGACCCCGACAAGCGAGACGAATTCGCCCGGCTGT
>DALYYK010000667.1:0-1226 GCA_031983305.1 Candidatus Fimivivens sp.
TACGGCTTGCATACCCGCTTTATCGAACTGTCAGGCGAGGTCAATCAGGCCATGCCTGAATATGTTGTCTCCAAGCTGATGGATGGGCTGAATGGAGCGGGCAAACCGCTCAAGGGCAGCAACGTACTGGTGCTGGGCATCGCCTACAAGAAAAACGTGGACGATATGCGGGAGTCTCCTTCGGTCGAAATCATGGAGTTGATCGAAGCGAAGGGATGCCGCGTAGCCTACAGCGATCCTCATGTGCCTAAATTCCCTAAAATGCGTGAGCACAACTTCGACTTGACCAGCGAACCGCTGACCGCTGAAAACCTCAAGCGATTCGACGCTGTCATTCTCGCTACGGATCATGACAAGTTCGATTACGACTTGATCAGCCAGCACGCGCAGTTGATCGTCGATAGCCGCGGTAAGTACCGTAAGCCGACAGCCAATGTAATCAAAGCTTAAGTTGGAGTAGTGATCTTGAAACGATTTGCGCTTATCGGTGCCGCTGGATATATCGCCCCTCGCCACATGCGGGCAATCAAAGATACCGGCAACGAGCTGGTTTCCGCCTACGATATCAACGACTCGGTTGGCATCATTGATAGCCTCTCACCACAGAGTGAGTTTTTCACCGAATTCGAGCGTTTCGCTGAACACGCCTACCGCATCAAACGTGATCCGGCTACTGCGTTGGATTACGTTGCGGTCTGCTCGCCCAACTACCTGCACCACTCACATATCGCTGCCGGCCTGCGTCTGGGGTGCGATGTGATTTGCGAAAAGCCGTTGGTGCCGACACCCGAAGTGCTCGATGAGTTGGCCCGGGTCGAGAAAGAGACCGGCAAGCGGGTCTACAACATTCTGCAGTTGCGCCACCACCAGGCGATACTGGACCTGAAAGAAAAAGTCGCCAGTGAAAACCGCGATAGCAAATACGATGTCGAGCTGACTTACATCACGTCACGCGGCAAGTGGTACATGGAAAGCTGGAAAGGTGATCCGCGTAAGTCATACGGCGTGGCCACCAATATCGGTGTGCATTTCTACGACATGCTGCATTTCATATTCGGCAAGCTGCAACGCAATGTCTTGCACTTCGCCAATGATTACAAGGCAGCAGGCTATCTGGAGTACGAAAAGGCGCGCGTGCGCTGGTTCCTTTCCATCGATGCCAATGACTTGCCAGATTCGGTCAAGGGCAAGAAGCCGACTTATCGGTCCATCACAGTGGATGGTAC
>DALYYK010000668.1:0-1226 GCA_031983305.1 Candidatus Fimivivens sp.
AGGGAACTCCAAGCTCAACCACAAAGGTCTTATCATCAGGAGCAGAAACAGCAAGAGCATCCAGATTGCCTGCCGCTGCTTCTTCATATCCCTTTACGTAACCCAGCATATCTTCTCCGTATGGAGCAGCTGTATTGGGATCAGCAAGTCTCTTCCATGAATATACAAAATCTTCAGCGGTCAGCGGTGTGCCATCACTCCACTTTAAGCCCTCACGCAGATGGAAGGTGTAGGTGAGTCCATCTTCCGATACATCAAAAGATTCCGCCTGGCCTCCTACAATCTTGTTATCCGGATCCACGATCATCAAAGGTTCATACGCATGAACAATAATATTGGCACCATCTGCGGCGCTGTTCAGTGCCGGATCAATGGTCTCGGGATTTGGACCAACCTGTACTGCAAGATCAAGTGCTGTAGAACTTCCGTTCGCGGGAGCTGTGGTTTCAGTGTTAGCCTCCGCAGCTTTGGTGGTGTCAGAGCCTGCTTTCGTGCCAGCAGTATTATTTCCGCCGCAAGCGGAAAGAATCATACCGGAGGCCATAACAGCAGCTAACACAAGTGACATTTTTTTCATAAATTCCCTCCTATTGAATATATTTAAATCGGCACAGCAATACGTCCTTCGTCTGTTGTGCCGATTCTTTCCTCAGCATAGCATAAAACCTATAAAATGGCAATGAAAATTAATTTACCTTGTCCAGATGGTGACATGCAGCGAAATGACCGGTAGAAACTTCTCTCCACTCCGGCTCTTGGGCAGCACAAAGCTCATCCGCATAAGGGCAGCGTGTACGGAATCGGCAGCCGGATGGCGGATTTACCGGGCTTGGTACATCCCCTTCCAGAACAATTCTCTTCGACTTACGGCTGGTTTCCGGATCTGCAATCGGGATTGCAGAAATCAGGCTCTTGGTATATGGGTGAACGCTGTGGAAGGTCAGTTCATAGCTGTCTGCAAGCTCTACCATTTTCCCTAAATACATAACTCCGATCCGATTGGAAATATGCTTCACAATAGAAAGGTCATGGGCAATAAACAGATAGGTCAGTCCCAGTTCCTCCTGAAGCTGCTCAAACATATTAACAACCTGCGCCTGAATGGAAACATCCAGGGCTGATACCGGTTCGTCACACACGATGAACTGAGGGTTCACTGCCAGAGCGCGGGCAATACCCACACGCTGACGCTGTCCGCCGGAAAATTCATGAGGGTAACGGTTTGC
>DALYYK010000669.1:0-479 GCA_031983305.1 Candidatus Fimivivens sp.
CAATTGATTTGGAAAATCCGGCTCACAGATAAACGGGCGCGCCATCGACAGATATTCGATCGGCGTCTCATTAAGTACCCGCATCATCGTCTCTTTAGAGCGGATGCCGCCGACCAGCGCGACTGGAATATGCACCTGCTCGGCGATGGTTTTGGCGTGCGGGGCATAATACGCCTCACTTTGGGTGCGCCCGACACCCGCGCGTGTCGCCTCAAAGCCCTTGGGCGCAAACTTGGAGCCGCCGCTGACCTCAATGAACGAAAGGCCGTGCTTTTCGCCCTCGGCCGCGAGATAGAGACTTTCTTCGCGGGTGAGGCCGCCTTCTAAAAAATCTTCGCTGTTGAGCTTAATGCCCACGATGTAGCCTTCTCCCACCTCAGCGCGAATGGCGGCAAGAATCTCCCACAATAATTTGGCGCGTTTTTGAATGTTGGGGCCGTATTCGTCGGTGCGTTGATTATATTTCGCGCTCATGAACT
>DALYYK010000669.1:489-1221 GCA_031983305.1 Candidatus Fimivivens sp.
TTAAAAAATAGTCATGCGCCACATGTACCTCAACGCCTCTATAGCCACAGCTCTGCGCCCGTTTGGCGGCAGCGGCAAATGCGCCGATGATGTATTGCAAGTCCTCTTGGGTCGCGTATTTGCCTGCCACACCCAGTGTCGCGTGCGGTATGCCGCTAGGGGTCAGCACAGTGTCCTTCCCTTCCGGCACGACTGTATTGGCGCCGGCCACCATCAACTGCGCCATCGCCAGCACACCGTGTGCCTGCGCCAACTGGGCAATGTGCGTATGCCCTGGTATATGAGCGTCGTCAAACAAACCGAGCAGGCCCTTGCCAAGCCTGTCTTTTGGAATAACGCCGCAGCCGCCTACGATGACCGTACCCGCCCCGCCTAAAATGAGGTTCTCATACAGCCGGGTCAGCTCGGGCGTAAATTCCCCGTTTTCAGCGGCCATTCCTTCCCAGGTGGCGCTTCTCCACAAACGGTTTTTCAATACAACACCGTTTATGTGGGTCTCTTCAAAAATCTGCTTCATGGTTATAGCCTCACTTTCCGCTTTATGTCCCGCGTTTTGTGGGTTCTGTGTTCATTATACCGTATTTCTTAGGCTGCCGACAGACTTTTGTTCCAATTATTTGAAAGGATGCATAGACGCCTTCCGCTGTGAAAGGCTCAGCGGAAGGCGTCTTACGGAGAAAGAGAGGTGAGCTAAATGATGCTTGAATATAAATTGAGGCGCCGGTTATAGCG
>DALYYK010000670.1:0-1218 GCA_031983305.1 Candidatus Fimivivens sp.
GTCGAGCAGGAAGATCGAACTCACCGCCCAAGCGTGGCGTTGGGACATAGCCAGGCCGGGGTGGACTTCTGGGCGTGGTTGCAAGGTTGCCAATGTGGGTCGTTGTTACTCGAGGCGCAGCCTCGGCGAGTGAGTTATCTACCCATCGCCGACGGTGCCAGTTATACCGTCGAGATGGCGCCGACGGGGCTGTTGGCAAAACCGGCAAACGACGCCGCCGAACGGGCGATGAAGGACTGGTAGCCCCAGGTTTTTGTACGCTTGACGAAAAAAGGGAACCCTCGGGTTCCCTTTTTTCTTGGCGCGATGTTCGATCAGGCGAGATAGCCGCCGTCCACGTTGAGGGACAAGCCGGTGGTGTAGCTCGATGCGTCGCTGGCCAGATACAGCACGGCGCCCGCCATTTCGCTGGGGTCGGCAACGCGCTTTAGCGGGATATGGCGCAGCGCTTCCTCACGGATCGAGTCGTTCTTGACCAGTGCCGAAGCAAACTTGGTATCGGTCAAGCCCGGCAACAACGCGTTGCAGCGGATTCCTTGCGGTGCGCATTCCTTGGCGAAGGCCTTGGTCATGTTGATCACGGCAGCCTTGGTGACCGAGTAGATGCCCTGGAAGTTGCCAGGTGTCACGCCGTTGATGGAGGCGACGTTGATGATGCTGCCGCCGCCATGCTCACGCATCAGCTTGCCAGCCTCGACGGACATGAAGAAATAGCCGCGGATGTTCACATCGACGGTCTTTTGGAACGCCGAAACGTCTGTGTCGAGAATATGGCAGAACTGTGGATTGGTCGCGGCGTTGTTGACCAGAATGTCCAGCCGACCGAATTGGTCGCGAATCTGAGCGAATACGGCCTGGATCTGCTCCAGCTCTCCGATGTGGCAGGCGACCGCGGTTGCTTTGCCCCCAACGGCGGTTATCGCATCCGCGACAGCCTGGCAGCCTTCGATCTTGCGGCTGGAAACAATGACGTGCGCGCCTTGCTGGGCCAGGAGTTTTGCAATGGCCTCACCGATACCGCGGCTGGCGCCGGAGACGAAGGCGATCTTGCCATCGAGATCGAACAGGGTGGTTTTGCTCATGACGGGTTCCCTCTAGGTGAGCTGTGTTACAGCTTCGATTTGTTGATGACCTGCAGGCTCGCTTGCTCGAGCAGGGCGTTCATTTGCACGAATTTGGAGAATCGCTTGTCCTGGGTTTGGCCGTGGAAATAGCGGT
>DALYYK010000671.1:0-1216 GCA_031983305.1 Candidatus Fimivivens sp.
AGGGCAGCTAAGTCGAAGCTTTTCATAGACATGAGGGTTCTCCTTTCCGGAGCACCCGTACTGCGCAGATTCGGTTATTCAAAATCCCGATATTTCGCGCCTCTGCCAAGGAGAAATAGCGTCCACCGCCACTGATTGGCAGATCTGAAGCCCGCCGTGGCTGCTGGCGAGGCGGTAATCCACTTCACGTTTCGACCAATGGACCGGTCCGCTTTTCACAGAGCCCGTTGCGGGAAGCTCGCCAAGCCGCCAATATGCGCAAACTGCCAAGAACAGGGGGGGGCTATGTTGAAGATTCCCAAGAAGGTGATGGATCGCTGGCCGGCTACAGTGAAATCTCTGGTCGCTGTTGCGATTTCCCACAAGACCAAGGATGTGTCGGAGGCCGACACGGTGACCCTGGTCAAAGATATGCTCGCCGAGGTGTTCGGCTATGACAAATACAATGAACTGACTAGCGAGCAGCAGATTCGTGGCACGTTCTGCGACCTTGCGGTGAAGATCGACGGAAAGATTCGCGTGCTGATCGAGGTGAAGGCTGCTGCGATAGCCCTCAACGAGACGCATCTTCGGCAGGCCATCAACTATGGCGCTCACGAGGGTATTGAGTGGATCGTACTCACGAATGCGTTGGAGTGGCGTCTGTACCGAATCAAGTTCGGACAGCCAATCGAGTATGAGCTTGTCTCTTCATTCTGCATTGCAGACATCAATCTGAAAAATGAAGAGGACCAGCGACGTCTGTTCCTTCTCTGTAGAGAAGGCATTACCTCCGATGCCATGGGTCTCTACCACCAGCACATCTCCGTACTCAACAAGTTCACTGTGGCGCAGGTCATTCTAGGTGAACCGGTTATATCGCTGGTGCGCCGTGAGATGCGTCGCTTGTTCCCTGAGTTGAAGATCGAGCCTGATGCGATCGTTGAGTTGCTCAATAACGAGATACTCAAACGAGAGGTGCTTGATGGGGAGAAGGTCAAGGATGCTCAGCAGCGCATACGAAAGGCTCTCTCCAAGAATGCGAAGGCCCTAGCTAAGAAGGAGGGCGATAGTGTCCGTGCGCAAAATTCGGATGCGACGTTCGTCGCTTGATGACATGCGCGAGATGATCATTTTGTGCATGTGCATGTGCATGTGCATGTGCATGTGCATGTGCATGTGCATGTGTAGCTATTTCTGAAACGTCCGTTTTTGCCCAACAGCCGCCGTCCGGAGG
>DALYYK010000672.1:0-1216 GCA_031983305.1 Candidatus Fimivivens sp.
CGGTCAGCTACACACCGCTCAAGGCCAGCGCACTGCACATGCTTGCCGGCGCGCCGGTCGAGCTGGAGTTGTACATCGCCGGCTTGAACGACGCGCAATCGGGCGAGCCCTTTAGCCTCCGCCCGCGCCGCGCCAAGTTCGGCCTGACCAGCGAGCTGCCGGTGTTCAGCACCGAATACGTCAAGCTGGCCAGCACCGTCGAGTTGCTGGCTGATGACCTGATTCAGGGTACCGGGATCAGCAAGTTCTGCCAGATGGATGTGGTGGATAAAGCGGCGTAGCCCGCGCAGGTAGCTTGGGCTATATGTAGTGGCGCTCTGATGCTAGAGTCGCCGCCGCATATTTAAATGGAAGGGACACCATGAAATCTCGCTATCTGATGGCCGCAATAGTTACTGTGTTTCTTGCTGGTTGCGGTGAGCCGAAGCTCGATGGTTCAAGCGAGGAAGCGTTGAAAGCTTCCGTCGAAAACCTTTCAGCAAAGCTTGATCCTACCAAGCGTGCCGAGTTTGAAGAGGCCATGCAGGTCGTGGCGTTTAGTCAAATGAACCTTGGCGCGATTCTCAAAGGGGAGCAGTCCCCTGATTCAGTTGCCCATAAGATGTTCGGCGAGCTCGACGGTAGGACCGCCGATGAGGTGATTGCTAAGGCAAGCGTCATCAAGGCGGAGCGCGCGGCGCGTGAAAAGGCGCAGGCTCTGGAAGAGATTGCCGAGTTGGAAGCGAAACAGGCGGCGGCAGAAGCTGCCAGGTCCGAGTTGGCGAAGTTCACGGTCGAGCGGTCCCGCTTTTACCTCAGAGATCGCGAATACTCCAGTCACAAAGAGCCCATAATTGAACTATCGGTGACGAACAAAACGCTCAGCCCGATATCTCGCGCATATTTCAAAGGCACAATCGCATCGCCGAATCGATCCATCCCTTGGTTTACCGACGACTTCAATTACTCGATTTCAGGCGGCTTGGAGCCTGGCGAATCGGCAGACTGGGCGCTTGCGCCGAACATGTTCAGTGAATGGGGGAAAGTAAACGCCCCCGCTGACGCTGTGTTCACCGTCCAAGTCGTACGGGTAGACGGCCCGGATGGAAAAGCTTTGTACGATGCGTCTGGCTTGTCTGAACGACAAGTCCAGCGCTTGGCCAAGCTGAAAGAGCAATACCAGGTCAGGTAACACACTTTCGTAACCCGAAACCCCGCCATGGCGGGGTTTTTAATT
>DALYYK010000673.1:0-1211 GCA_031983305.1 Candidatus Fimivivens sp.
TGCTCAGCGTACGTGCAGGCTTTCACATTAAACAGTCTTCCCAATATCAACCCAAGGATCAACATCGTGCCTAAACAAAAATTGGCACGGATCAGTATTACCGTGCCAGAAACCACGCTGCAGGCGATGGATCAAAAAATTGTCGAGCAGCACTATGAAAGCCGTTCGCAGGCCATTGTCGACATGATTAACCGCCACCTCATTGATGATCTGGTGATTCGCGATGAAGTCATGGTTGGCACACTCACCTTGCTCTACGACGTCAGTCTAAAACCGCTGCGCAGTCAGCTGGTCGATCTGCAGCAGCAGTATCTGGCACAAGTGATCAACTCACTTCATATCCAGCTGGATGATGAAAAAATCCTGCAAGTCATGCTGATGCAGGGCGCGAGCAGTGATCTGAAAGAAATTAGCGAACAATTTATTGCACTGAAAGGCGTGATTAAAGGGCATCTCGAACTGATGGATGCCGTCATGCCGCCTATTCCACAAAATACCGAACACACTTAAGGAGAACAGCTGTGCACAACTTATGGACTGTACAGGACTGGCAACACGCCTACCAGAATAACAATATCCAGCTTAGTGACCTGATTGAGTATGTTGCCGGGTTGAATAATGACGATCATGCCTGGATTTCAATTGCGACAGCAGCACAATTACAGGCACAAATTGATGCATTGACTGGTGCAGATAGCGCAAGCTTGCCACTTTATGGGGTGCCATTTGCGGTCAAGGACAATATTGATGTTGCGGGGTTCTATACCACAGCGGCTTGTAAAGAAGCAGCTTATCTGGCGACTGCCGATGCAACAGCAGTAGCCAAATTAAAAGCTGCCGGCGCGATTGTCGTGGGTAAAACCAATCTGGATCAGTTTGCGACGGGTCTAGTTGGTGTGCGCTCCCCATACGGCGCGGTAAAGAACAGCTTTAATCCTGAATATATCAGTGGCGGCTCGAGTTCGGGTTCCAGTGTAGTCGTCGCAAACGGATTAGTGCCATTTTCACTGGGTACAGATACTGCAGGTTCAGGACGTGTACCGGCAGGGCACAATAACATTGTCGGACTCAAACCGACCAAAGGCTGGTTCTCGACTACGGGCCTAATTCCAGCTTGTCGTACCATCGATGTTATTTCGATTTTTGCCTTAACGGTGGATGATGCCTGGCAGGTGGCGCTAGTTATGCAAGGCTATGATGCCAGCGATGAG
>DALYYK010000674.1:0-1209 GCA_031983305.1 Candidatus Fimivivens sp.
ACCCCGTTGGCGGACTCAATCCCTATGCCGCCGAAAGCTGCCTGAACATGGGCGGCAGCATCGTCTGGATGCCCACGCGGGACGCGGCCCACTCGCTCTGCTTTGGGAATATGCCCGGCGATTTCTTTGAAAGACCCGGCCTGACCGTTCTTTAAGAGGATGGCGCGCTTAAACGCGCGGTGTACGAGATTTTAGAGGTTGTACGCAAATACGGCGCCTATATCGCGACCGGGCACCTAAGCCTGCCCGAATCGCGCGCTGTGTGCCACGCCTGCATTGATATGCGTGTGAACTGTATCCTGACGCATCCCGACTGGCACCGAACCCAAACCAGCCTGCAAGAGCAGTTCGAATTTGCGCAGGCGGGCGTGCTGATCGAAAAGGTGTGGGCGACCGTTGCGGACGGCGATATCGCCGCCGAGGCGCTCGGCCATTCGGTTCGTGTGTTGGGCGCCCAAAATATCTTTCTGACGACCGATCGGGGGCAGGCGGGGATGGAGTCTCCGGTCGAAGGGATGCTGCGCTTCATTGAATGCCTGCTTGACTGTGGCATCTCCCACCGCGAAATTCAACACATGGTACTAGACAACCCGCGCAAAATTGTTCAACAGAGGTAGCCGGCGGCCGAAAGGCTGCTGTAAACAGCCAGTCAAATGATAGAAAGGTGGATTTTTGTGGCGTTCGGACCTTATAACCTGCTGATGGATTTCTCTCTGATGGCCTGCCTGCTTTTCATTGCACAGATGCTTCGCTCCAAGATCAAGCTGCTTCAGAACCTCTACATACCCTCCTCGCTGATTGCGGGTTTTCTAGGACTTTTTGGCGGCCCTCAGTTCCTCAACATTATTCCGTTCAGCGCACAGGCATCGGGATACGCCTATATGCTGGTTGTTGTGCTGTTCGCCAGCCTGTTTATCGGCAACGAGGACAAAAGCTCGATTAAAAAGGTGGTCAACGAGGTCGGAGACACCTTTACAGTCAATCTGGCGGCCGAGTTCGGTCAGTTTGGCGCGGCGCTGTTGATGGGCGTATTCGTTTTAAGCTGGATGTTCCCCACACTGCAAGAGAGCTTTGCCATTCTGCTGCCCGCGGGTTTCTGCGGCGGCCACGGCTATGCGGCCGCCATCGGCGGTACGCTTGAGAAGGGCGGCTTTGAAGGCGCTGTCACGATCGGCCAGACCTTTGCCACACTCGGTCTGCTGACGGGCG
>DALYYK010000675.1:0-1205 GCA_031983305.1 Candidatus Fimivivens sp.
TATTTTGTCCGAGGCGCGCGTCTCCTGCGAGAAAAACCGGCGTCTCTCAGCGACGCTCGGCGCGCTGCTTGGGCTTTCTTTAGCTGTCATACTGTTTTAGGAGGGGAAAAGAAGATGGACGTCGATTTGATTTTTCGCATTGCCGCCGTTGGCATCATTGTTTCGGTGCTCAATCAGGTACTGATTCGCTCAGGGCGGGAGGAGCAGGCCATGATGACGACGCTGGCCGGTTTGATCGTAGTTTTGATGATGATGATTTACGAGATCAACACACTTTTTGAGACAGTAAAGACGGTGTTTAATCTGTGATTCAAGAATTTTTTGCCGTAGCGGCTGCCGCGTTAATGGCGATGCTGCTGGCGGTTACGCTGCGCGATTTAAAAAAAGAATATGCGCTGCTGCTGTCTTTGGTGTGCGGCATTCTGCTGCTGCTGTGGGGCATCAACACGTTGAGCCCGGTTGTGACGCAGCTGTCGGAGCTTGTGGCGCTCACCCAGCTGGACACCGAATACTCGTCGTTGCTGCTCAAGGCGCTGGGCATTGCGGTGTGCACCCAGCTGGCCTGTGACGCCTGCAAGGACGCGGGTGAAACGGCGATCGGCAGCAAGGTGGAGTTTTGCGGAAAGGTCTGTCTGTTGGCCTTGAGCCTGCCGCTGTTCGGCGAACTTTTAAGGCTTGCGACTAAAATATTTTCTGCGTGAGGGGAGCCGTGGACGTGAAAAAGCTGGCCTTTATATTTTTTTGTATCCTGCTGCTGACGACGCACAGTCTGGCGGTCTCCCCCGTGGAGGAGCTGGCCGACGAGCTGGGGCTCGAGCTGTTGCAGCGTCAGATTCCGCCTGCGGCGCAGCAGATGGCGGACGAGCTTTCGCTTGACGATTTAAGCATGGGCAAGGTGCTCAGCATCTCCCCGCAGGCACTCTGGAAGCTGCTCACCCGACAGATTGCGCAGACGGTATCCGCCTATAAAAAAGAGATGTTCTCCATACTCGCCTCGGTGCTGCTGTGTGCCATTTTGTCGGTGCTCGGCGAAAAGACGCAGGCCTCAAGTGTGTTTGGCCTGATCGGGGTTTTGAGCATCACCGCCATTTTAAGCGGCCCGGTGCTGGACTGTCTGGCGCAGGGAGCCGAGAGCATTCGCGCCTGCGCGCAGTTCATGCTGGCTTACATACCCGTATACGCGACGGTCGTAGCCACCGGCGGCG
>DALYYK010000676.1:0-1203 GCA_031983305.1 Candidatus Fimivivens sp.
ACCTATAACAACTACCGCATGACCGGCCAGCGGGTTATAACCGCGTGTCTGGCGTCGGGAACAGGGCTGCTCAACACTTGGAACAAGTCGTTTGACCCCGATCTGATGCGGGAGCTGGGTGTGCGCCCCGAGCAGCTGAGCCGGCTGGTCTCCTATAATGAGACCTTTCCGCTGACCGAGCAGGCCGCGCGGGAGCTGGGCGTCAGGCCGGGTATCCCGGTCATTCACCCCAATTCGGACGGGGGCCTTAATCAAATCGGCGCAGGCGCGGTGCAGGATGGCGTCATGACCTTCTCGGTCGGGACGAGCGGCGCTATCCGACTGACGACCAGCAAGCCGGTTTTGCCGGACAGGCCCAGCACATGGTGCTATATGTCGCCTAAGAACTGGCTGTCGGGCGCTGCGACCAACGGTTGCTGCAACTGTGTGGACTGGTTTAAGGAACGGGTCGGCCTCTCGAAGCTTTCCTATGAGCAGCTCGAGCAGGATATTGCGGATTTTGAGACCAATCCGGTGTTTATGCCGTTTTTATTCGGCGAGCGCTGCCCCGGGTGGAACGATGAGCGTAGGGGCGGTTTTTTACAGGTTCTGCCCCAGCACAAGCTGTCCGACCTGTATCTGGCGGTGCAGGAAGGTGTTTTGTTTAACCTTTATCACTGCTATCGGATTCTGTCGGAGGTCAACGGGCGGCCGGGTCATATCCGCTTTTCGGGTGGCATTCTGCACTCAGAGCGATGGACTCAGATGTGCGCCGACATCTTTCAGCGTGAGCTGGAAGTCAACCAGAACGAGCATGGCTCGATGCTGGGCGGCGCGGTGCTGGCGATGGAACTCTTAGGCATTATTGAGGACGTGTGCGCCTATGAGCCGGAGATCAGCCGCATTATTCGTCCCAACGCGGAAAAGGCCGCGTTGTATCAAAAGAAATTTGAGCGCTATCTGGCCTGTTACCAGACCGGCTGCTAAGCGGCAGCCAAAAGAAGGAGGAATACCGTGAAACTGTTTGATCTGACCGGCCGTAAGGCTATTGTCACGGGTGCGACCCGCGGGCTTGGCCGCGGCATGGCCGAGGGCCTGATGGAATCAGGCTGCGAGGTCGTCGTGGTCGGTTCCGGAGAGGGCGCGCTGGAAGTGGCACAGGCGTATCGCGAAAAAGGTTTTGCCTGCCACGGCCTCGCCGTCGACTTAAGCCAGCGGGATACG
>DALYYK010000677.1:0-1201 GCA_031983305.1 Candidatus Fimivivens sp.
GACCAATCAGCAGATAAAAATGCACGAGATCGGCGCAGCCATCACCATCCCCATGTGGTTTATCGGCATCTCTTTGCCGTTTTCAGGGCTGCTGGGTATTGTCTCAACAATACAAGGCCTGCTGGATTATCCGCAAAAACTGAAGTGAGGGTGCACATATGAGTTTAATTTTATTAGGCATTTTTATGGTGCTGATGATCGTTGGCATCCCCATCGCCATTTCGCTGGGTATCGCGTCGATTGTCACCATTCTCGTTTTTACATCGACGCCGCTCAGTGTGGTCATTCAGCTGATGTTCACCTCGATGAACAGCTTTGTCATGGTCGGCGTTCCGCTGTTTATTCTGGCCGGCAGCCTCATGGATGAGGGTGGCGTGGCCGACAAGATCTACAATTTCTGCGACGCGTCGGTCGGCTGGATCTACGGCGGATTGGGTCACGTCTCGGTTATGTGCAGCATGTTGTTTGCGGGCATGTCGGGATCTTCGGTCGCCGCGATTGCCAGCATCGGCAAAATGAGCATCAACGCGCTCGAGAAAAAGGGGTACCCTAAGGAATACGCCACCGCTATCAACCTGATCGGGTCGATGCTGGCCAGCATTATTCCGCCCAGCATTCTGATGATCGTCGCCGCCTCGGTCGCCAATATTTCGGTCGGTCAGGCGCTGTTGGCGGGACTGGTGCCCGGCGTCATGATCGGCATCATCTTTATGGTCTACAACTACATTTACTGTAAAAAAACCGGCATCGGCGACAAATCGCCCTTCAGTCTTAAGCGTCTGGGCCAGACCTTTGTACAGGCCATTCCATCGCTATTGGTTCCGGTCATCATTCTGGTCGGCATGTTCAGCGGCATCTATACGCCTACCGAAGCAGCGGCCATCGCGGTTTTGTACACAATTTTTATCTCGGTATTTGTCTACAAGAATCTAAAGCTTTCCGACATTCCGAGAATTATCCGCCAGAAGGCCCGCTCGACCGGCTCGATCTTGTTTGTTGCGATTACGGCCAAACCGGCCTGTTACATCTTTGAGCTCGACGGTCTGCCCGCAAAGGTCGCGCAGCTCATTACCCAGACCACGACCAATAAGTTCGTGATCATGTTCCTGATCTTCGTATTCCTGATCATTGTCGGCATGTTTATGGACTCGACTGCCGCTATTTACATTCTGGTGCCGATTCTTCTGCCCGCGGTTGTCTC
>DALYYK010000678.1:0-1199 GCA_031983305.1 Candidatus Fimivivens sp.
GCGGCGGGACGCGCTGTAAGCGGATTTATCGGCGCTGCGCCCGACGCGGGCATCATCGCCGTCAAGCTGCGCAAGGCCCGGCCGTTTTATCTTGAGCGCTACCTCGTCCCTGAGAGTCAGGAGAACGCGTATGAGTCGAGCGCGGTGATGCTGGGTGTGGAATATATCCTCAATCGGGCCCGGCAGCTCAACAAGCCGGTGGTCATCTGCCTTGGGCTTGGCAGCAATTTTGGCAGCCATGACGGCTACAGCATCTTCGCGGAATATTTAAGCGGCGTCTCAAACCTGCGCGGCGTATGCCTGTGCATTGCGGCGGGCAACGAAAGTCAGGCACGGCACCACACGATGGGGGTCATCAACGCCAAGGGTGACAGGCAGAACATCGATTTAAAGATCGGCGACCGAGAGTCGGACGTTTATCTTTCAATCTGGAACAACGTGTCGGATCGCATATCGGTTTCGATCACCTCGCCCGCTGGGGAGACGGTGGGCAGACTGCCGGCCAAGGCGGGCAGTTCGCGCACGACCAATCTGGTTATGGAGCCCACAACCATCGAGGTCAGCTACTATTTTCCGATGGAGGGCACCGGCGCACAGATGACGGTCGTACGGTTAATCCGCGCCTCTCCGGGGATATGGACCATTACGCTGCACGGTGACATCATTCTCGACGGCAACTATCACGCCTGGCTGCCAATGACCGGCTTTGTCGACCCGGAGGTGGAGTTTTTATCCACCTCGCCCTATTACACCGTCACGGTGCCGGGCGTGACGGTCGGGGCCATCTGCTGCGGCGCTTACGACGCCCAGCAGGAGAGCCTCTATGCCAGAACCTCGTGGGGCCCGACCCGTGTGGAGATGCTGGTGCCCGATCTCGTCGCACCCGGCGTCAATATCGGCGGCTATTACCCCAGCGGCTATGGCCGGATGGATGGCACCAGCATTGCTACCGCCATTGTCGCGGGCGCCTGCGCGCTGATGATGCAGTGGGGCATTGTGGAGGGGAACGATATAGCCTTTAGCACCTATCAGATACGCGCCTATCTGATTCGCGGCTGCTCGCGCAGCGAGAGCATACAATACCCCAACCCGCAGTGGGGCTACGGCGTGCTCGATCTTATGCAGACTTTTCAGTTGATGCGGGAGCTTTAAAATGAGTAACGCGAGAACTGTATTCTTTTTCTTAAAGCCCCTTTAGG
>DALYYK010000679.1:0-1198 GCA_031983305.1 Candidatus Fimivivens sp.
CGGGGGGGCGGCTCTGGCTCGTTTGGCAGCAATTGATTTAGCTGGTCTAGATGAACGCCTGACAGAGACTTCGATCATGGTGGCTTGTGATGTTGATAATCCGTTGTGCGGTCTGAGAGGTGCCACGGCAGTATATGGTCCACAAAAAGGGGCTACTCCGGAAATCGTATCGCAGCTGGATGAAGCGCTGGCTAATTTTGCCTCTATCGCTAAGCAGGCTACTAGTAAGGATATTGCAGAATGTGCCGGAGCTGGTGCTGCCGGCGGGCTCGGAGCAGGTTTATTATTTTTCACCAATGCAAAGCTGCGACCGGGAGTGGAAATTGTTTTGGAGACAACCGGCTTTAGTGAACTTGCCGCTAAAGCCAGCCTTGTGATTACCGGTGAGGGGCGGACAGATTTTCAGACTGCCTTTGGCAAGGCTCCTGTTGGCGTGGCAAAGGTGGCTAAACAGCACGGTGTACCTGTTGTGTGCTTGTCGGGTGGCTTGGGAGATGGTGCCGATGCTGTGTTAAAGCAGGGAATTGATGGCATTATGTCTGTTGTACCCCAGCCAATGGGGCTTGAAGAGTGTGTAGCTCAGGGGTCTGAGCTAATTGAAGCAGCAGCAGCCCGGTTGTGCCGCTTGCTGCAGGTAGGTAAGATGATTTAGTATTTACAACCTAAGAATTTTGGTATATAGTGAGACTGTTAACTGATTTTTATAAATTGGTTAACAGTCTTTTTGTACATAAATGAAAATCGTAGGAGTTAAGCATATTTTAATGGTTAACCGATTGCAAAGAAAGGGTTAACAAATGTGGAGGGAAGTGTGTGAAGTGTGGGAAGACAAAACAAACAATGTACGCACCCTGACGGAAACGGCGCTGTTAGTAGCGCTTATATCAGTTACGGGAGCGGTGAAGCTGCCTGGACTGGTACCGGGAACGGAATTTCAATTATCAGCGCCGCTGGCAGTTGCCATTTGTGCCGTTTTTGGCTTTAAACGCTATATTATTGCTGGCATTTTAGCGAGTGCCATCAGTCTGGCTCTTGGCACCAGTAACTTACTGAACGTATTCATTGCTATGGTTTTCCGGCTCACCGTTGGTGGTTTGCTGACTACCTTTGGCACTTCATGGCCGGTAGTTTCACTTGCCGGTCCGGTGGGATCGGCAGTCGCCCGTCTGGCGCTAGGTGGTTTATTGGGAAAAGCGGC
>DALYYK010000680.1:0-1188 GCA_031983305.1 Candidatus Fimivivens sp.
ATGGTGGACAGGCTGTCGGGCAACAACCCCAATGGTTTGATACTGGGTGTGCCGGGGTGCTTTTCTGGCGATACAAAGGTTGTTATGGCGGATGGCTCAGCGGCCAGCTTTAATGATTTGATGCAGGTTGAGGATGGTTTTAAAGTCAAGAGCTACGACACAAAAACAGGCGAGGAAGTTCTCGGCACAGCGCGCAATGTGAGGATTACGCAACATGTTAAAAAGCTTGCGCAAATCCAATTTGACGATGGCTATACCGTTTCGTGTACGCCAGACCATCGCTTCTTGCTGCCTGACGGCACCTTTATGGAAGCACAGCTCTTAAAATGCGGGCAGACGCTATATTCCGGTCATAAGGTTGGAGCGATCAATGAAATTACACTAGATACGGAAATTCCTATCTATGACATGGAGGTTGACGATTACAATGTGTTCGTGCTGGAAAACGGCGTGTATGTACATAATTCCGGTAAGAGCTTTTCAGCCAAACGTGAAATGGTCAACGTTGCATTGGTGTTGACCGACGATATTTTGATTCTCGACCCTGAGCGAGAATACACACCATTGGTCAATGCCTTGGGTGGGCAGGTTATCAAGATATCAGCTGACAGCCGCCATCATGTCAACCCAATGGATATTAACCTCACCGCCAAAAGTAAGGAAGACACTGATTTTGACCCCGTCCGTGACAAGTGCGATTTCATGCTTTCTTTTTGTGAACAGGCTTTGAGCAGCCGCGACGGGCTCCAGCCAATTGAGATTTCAGTTATTGACCGCTGCGTTATGCGGATTTATGACGCCTTCATGCTCAATCCGCTGCCAGAGAATATGCCGACGCTGCAAGACCTCTACGACCTGTTGCGGGAGCAGGAGGAACCGGAAGCAAAACGCATAGCAACCGGATTGGAGCGCTTTGTCACCGGCTCGCTCAACATATTTAACCACCAGACAAATGTGCAGTTGGACAACCGTATTGTCTGCTTCGATATTAAGGATTTGGCAAAGAACCTGAAGAAGCTCGGAATGCTGGTGGTTCAAGACCAGATTTGGTCACGCGTGCGAGATAACCGTGTCCAAGGTAAGGTCACCCGGTATTATGTTGATGAATTTCATCTGCTGCTCAAGGACGCACAGACCGCCGCCGCCAGCGTAGAGATATGGAAACGCTTCCGTAAATGGGGCGGTGTT
>DALYYK010000681.1:0-1183 GCA_031983305.1 Candidatus Fimivivens sp.
AAACGCGAGATCGACCCATACACGCGCAACGAAGCCGAGCGGATCATCGCCTGGCTATACGAGAACCTGGCTGGTCGGCGCGTTGAGATCTACGCCGCCTACATGGAGTTTGCGTTTTTCACAGGCATGCGGCCGGGGGAGATCCGCGCGCTGAGAGAGTACGAGATCGACACTAGCAAGCGCATCGCGCGCGTGTGTCGCATCGTGGTAGATGGAGATGTGGCAGAGCGCATCAAGAACCGCAAGCCGCGGAACGTGCTGCTGAACGATCGTGCCTTGCATGCACTGGAGCGAGCCCGAGCAATCAAGGCACACATCACCTGCAAGACCGACTTCCTGTTTCCGCCCGCCCAGGGTGGTGAATGGATGAAAGACCCAGACGGCCCCACCGGCTACCTGAAGGAGGCCATAGGTGCACTGGGCATTCGTCCGCGCCGTCTGTACGATACTCGGCACACCTACGCGACCCTTTGCTTGATGTCCGGGATGAACGTGGCATTTATCGCCAACCAGCTTGGGCACACGGTCGAGATGCTGCTGAGCACGTACGCTGAATGGATCAATTCGCCGTCCGATTGGTCGGAACTGGCCAAGCTCTCAACAGTTACAGTTGGTACAAAATTGGTACAGGCTGAAACGGCACCGCTCTGAATGCCGCATGTTTAAAGGCCTATAGCGGAAAACCTCTGAATCATCCTGCAAACCCGACTCTTTGTCTTGGGGACTCGACGCCATGGAATTTGTTGTAAAAAACACCAAAGCCGCTGCGGCAAAAACCGCGACGCTGGTTCTGCCTGTCAATGAAAACCAACAGCTGGGCCCCGTAGCGCAAAGCGTGGACCAGGCCAGCGGCGGTGTCATCAGCACGATACTCAAGCGCGGCGATCTGTCCGGCAAGCCGGGCCAGACCTTATTACTGCACAGCGTGCCTGGCCTCAAAGCCGAACGCGTCCTGCTCGTCGGCACCGGCAAGGCGGGCGAACTCGATGCGCGCCAATGGCGCAAGGCTGCGGGCGCCGCGCTCGGAGTCATCAAGGGTCTTGGCGGTAGCGATGCGACCTTCGCCGTGCAGGATGTGCAAGTCAAAGACCGTGACACCTATGCGCGGGCCCGCATGCTGGTCGAAGTGCTGGCCGACGGTCAGTACCTGTTCGAGCAGTTCAAGAGCAAAAAGAACGACGCC
>DALYYK010000682.1:0-1175 GCA_031983305.1 Candidatus Fimivivens sp.
CAGCGCTACGCAACCTAGCGATTGCTTTTGAACACTACAACGAAGAGCATCCGCACAGCGCATTGAAGTACCGCTCGCCTCGGGAGTTCAGGCGATTGGCCGTCACATCAACTTAACAGGGTTGTGGTGTCCGGTTTGATAGGGGCAAGTCCACAAAATGGCATGGACGGCGGGAAGCAGGTTATCCGCTAAATCTCTTCGGGGTCCATTCTTAGTATGCGGATAAGGGTGATTGTGTCTGGTGATTGCCGTGGCGCTGCGCACCAGTCCTTGGGCCACTCAAGGCGATGATTATTAGAAAAATTTGCTCCGTTTCAACCAAACTGAACTGGTCTCTAGGTTTTCTGTTGCATCACGATGGCTCGCGATGCAACGTAACCTCGACCGGCTGCGTCACGAAGAACGTGGCGTTGATGAAGCCTTCCACTACTGCGCGCGTGATGGGTATAGGTCCCGAATGTGGATTCCTACGTTTGCCGAGCCCGCTAAGACCGTGTTGATCGACTGACTAGCTCCGAGGCAGTAGCAGCCGCTGCACGCACTTGGTCCAATTCCAAGCGACAAGTAACCTTGTGGTCGAAAAAGCCTGCAGGCCCTTGAGGCATCACCCACAGTGTCAGTCCTAGAAGCTCTTCCTGTGCGCCGATATTGCGCGTAGCTCCTTGATGACCTGTTTATCGTTCGTGCCCATTTCCCATATCCCTCCGCTGGGCGGAAAACGTCAGTATGAGCCGTCCTGGCTTCGCAGAGGCCCGCTAAGCGATCGCCGCTCGACTAGTGCTTTGAACAGGTAGCCCTGCTCTGGAGATATGGCTCAGCGGCAGGAGGTTTTTGCGTCATCGAATGGCTGTTTTGCAGCAACGCTTTCAGGCCCTAGGTGTCCCTCAGGGGGCGGCTTCTGCCGGTCGGTGAGCGGCAGAAAACGGCCAATAGCGGACAATGGCCCGCTGCGGAGGTACACCGCTCGGTTTTTCGTCCTGTCGAAGCGGTGCGTGCCCGGGCAGGCGAGACCGAAACTAACGTCGCGGGGTATGTGCGCTATGCCCCCTATCATCAGATACTTGCCCGAACCGCCTGGCGACTGAACAACCCGAGCGCAGCTGGGTCGTTTGGCGACCGGTCAATCTGACTACCGGACGCAGCGATAGAACAGGTTCGGCTCGCTCACCACGTAC
>DALYYK010000683.1:0-1175 GCA_031983305.1 Candidatus Fimivivens sp.
CGCGCGGCGAACATTCCGGCGTCTCGGGTAGTGCTGGAGATCGACGAAAAGCCGCCTTACGCGATTCGGCTGCGCGGCGAGCTGCAGGAAAAGGCGTTCAAGAAGGTCGACTTTGCGATCATGACCGAACTGAGCACCGAGCCCGGCCGCAGCGGTTTTTCGTTGCACGACACCCTGACCAATCAGGGCGACTACGCCAAGGAATACCAGGCGCTGTATCACAGCAACTTCGGCATGCCGTTGCTCGAGGCGGGTGCTCGTTTCGTCGCGCCGGTCAAGCAGGTCTCGCCGTTCAACGCCAAGGCCGGCGAAGAGCTGGGTGACTGGCAAACCTATCGTGGCCCGACGCCTGACTACGATGAGACCGTCTACAACGTCGTGCCCTATGCCGATGCCCAGGGCGAAACGCTGGCGATGCTGCACAACCGCGACGCCGAACTGGGCGTCACTGTCGGTTTCAATACGCGCGAGCTACCGGTGTTCTCGCTGTGGAAGAACACCGATACCGAAAAGCAGGGCTATGTCACCGGACTGGAACCTGGTACCAGCTATTCCTACAACCGCGCCTACCAGCGCCCGCTCGGGTTGGTACCGACTATCGAACCCGGCGAGCAAAAGCATTTTCATGTGCGCTACGAGCTGCTGGCGAGCAAGGCGGCCGTTGCGGACGCCCGCAAGCGCATCGAGACGATCCAGGCGAAGCGTCCGACCGAGGTCAGGCGGGAACCGCTGGTCGATCTGAGCAAAAAGGACTAATACACACGAAACCAAAGGTTTTAACCGCGCAAGAGTCGGCTCGGGATGCAAGCGTCGCTCGACGCGGCGAGGTGTGCATGGCTCGGCGCTGGAATGCCGCCAAACCGCCGTACGATGGGCCTTACAGCCATCAGCGATGGTTGTCGGGTGCTCAGTTGGCGCCGCTTGGCTTGCTGCCGGTCCGGCGGGGCGCGCTTCGATATAGCCAATGGCTTACAAAAAGTCGCGCTGAATGCCGCTTCAAAAGGGCCGCGACGGTACTTAATCTACACCCACTCTGAAGCGCAGGACGCGCTCAGGATCAGGATGATCGACCATCGCCAGGACGGCACTCGAAAGGATTCGGTACGGTCAGAAAAAACCCGCTTCGGCGGGTTTTTGCTTTTCAGGTTCAGCCCATTGATAGCGTGGCTTCGCTG
>DALYYK010000684.1:0-1172 GCA_031983305.1 Candidatus Fimivivens sp.
TTTTATGGCAAATCTGGCGTAATTATCTGATTTATGCTATAATGATGCTTACTTATGAAATCGGTATTTTGATATTGTTTCCTGCTTGGGAGACATGTGCTTTGCGGGCTGCTTCACCAGAGTGGAATGAGCGCGCCGCCGGGCCATCTGTTACCCGCAAAAAATCGTATTATGGAACGGAGGGATGCTAATGGGCCGTGTTATTGCTGTCACCAACCAAAAGGGCGGCGTGGGCAAGACCACCACAGCCGTTAATCTGGCCGCATCGCTCGGAGACATGGGGAAAAGGGTGCTTTTGGTGGACGCTGATCCGCAGGGCAATTCCACCAGCGGCTTCGGCGTCAACAAAAAGGACTTAAAAAAATCCACCTACCATCTTCTGGTTGAGGGCGCGCGCGCCGACGAGGTCCGACTTTCGACCCCCTTTAAAAAGGTGGATATTCTGCCTGCGGGCATCGACCTTGCGGCGGCCGAGATCGAGATGGTGGACCTGCCCGAGCGCGTCTACCGGCTGCGCTCAGCCATTTTGCCGGTCAAGGAGAGCTACGATTATATTCTGATCGACTGCCCGCCCTCGCTCGGACTGGTGACGCTCAACGCGCTGACCGCGTCGGATACGATTTTAATCCCCATTCAGTGCGAATATTATGCGCTGGAGGGGCTTTCGCAGCTTATGGCGACGGTGCGTCAGGTCAAGCGGCTCTATAATGCCCGCATCGACGTCGAGGGCGTGCTGCTGACCATGTACGACGGGCGGTTAAATCTGACGCTTCAGGTCGTCGACGAGGTCAAAAAGTTCTTTCCCAAAAAGGTATTTAAGACGGTCATTCCCCGCAATGTCCGCCTTTCAGAAGCGCCGGGCTTCGGCATGCCGGTGCTTTATTATGACCGCGTCTCAAAAGGCACCGCCGCCTATTGCGAGCTGGCCGAGGAAATGCTTAAAAACCACCCCTGAAATCAGAAATGATAGACCCAACTGAAAAAGGATGTGACTGCTATGGCAAAACCTAAGCGCGGTCTTGGCAAGGGACTTGAAGCGCTGTTCGCCGACAACGACACCGCCGATGTTTCGGTCTCGACCCTTGCCATCGGCGAGATAGAGCCCAATCAGGAGCAGCCTCGAAAGGCGTTTTCGCCCGAGGCGCTCTCGCAGCTGGCCGAATCGATCAAGG
>DALYYK010000685.1:0-1169 GCA_031983305.1 Candidatus Fimivivens sp.
GACGGTTGTGATAGAAAGGCCGGTCATCTGGGCGATTGTTTTAATAGACAAAAATGACCATCCTTTCCTGTTATTTGCACCAAACGTTTTCGCGCAAACGTTTTACATGTTCAGAATAGCATTATCGCAAACAGCCTGTCAATACATCGGAATCACAGAAATATTTCATTTGATATAGCAATATTGTCTATACGAGAAACCCGTTTTTATATAAAATATGTTGTTTTGATCATAATTACGTGAAAATGGGAAATGTATTTTACAAATATGTGCATAAAGTTATCAGGCGATAACCGTCGCATGCCGGTTATCGCCTGATGGAGATATCACCTGGGGGCAAACCCAAAACCGCCGGTGATGAGCGGCAACGGAACATCAACCCGTCAGGGGGAAAGCTCGCGCATATAATAGAAGGCTTGCAGCAGATTCAAGGAACCAAAGCCCCATTGCGAATTGGGGTAGGACATGTCGTCGCTGCGTTTGCAGCCTCGTATCAGATAAGCGTTTATGGCGGTGGTGCTAAAGCCCAGATCGTTGCCGTTGATGATGGCCCATTGCAGCATCAGCGCGCAGGCCCCCGATGTGATGGCGGCGGCGATGCTTGTGCCGCTCATATAGCCATATCCCGAAGGGTAGATGCCGCCTATCTGATAGCCCGGCGCCACAAGGTCGGGGGCGAGCGGGCTTAATCGCGTGGGGCCCCACGAGGACATGGGATAGAGTGCGTCGCTGCCGGAATCGGTGGCGCCACAGCGTATCGTGCCCATTCCTGTGGCAGGATAGGTGATGGTGTAATAGGGGTCGGAGGTTAAAAATTCCACACTCGGCGAGACAAACCCGACCAGCGGCAGCCAGGCCTGAATCGTGCCGTTTAAAATAATATCGCCGTATACCGTAACGGTCCATATGCCGGGGGTGGCGTTGAGTATTTTGACAATAGTCACCTGATCGCCGCTGCCCTCGATCGGAAAATGATACGAGACGCTGACTTCTGAATGCTCGAGCACAAGGCGGGTGGTCAACGTGTAGGCAGCCTTGGCCGGCACCCGCCCGACCAGTTCGCCGGTCGGGGAGCGCAGCGACACCGAGGTTCTGTCGCTGATTATATTTGTGATAACCATAAAGATATCTCCGGCGTCATCTCCCGCCCGGATATCAATGTCGATCGG
>DALYYK010000686.1:0-1166 GCA_031983305.1 Candidatus Fimivivens sp.
TGCTGACAGTGAATAAGTCCTTTTCGCCGATAAAAAACCACTAAAGTTGGCGGATCAGGAGGGGCTGTCATTTCCTGGTTTAAGCGTGTTTCGTTTGCTTGGGAGGGAAGGAATTTGAGAACTGTTATCGAAAACAGTGAAAGCTATTATAAACAAGGATTAAATGGATACATTGTATCGATGTCTACATAAACAAGACATGACGCAGAAATGATGATGAGGCGATACGACGATGATACAAATTCAAAACCTATATAAAGCCTACAATGGGGTTCCTGTACTGGATAACATTCATTTGAATATTCGCCGCAGTGAGATATTTGGAATCGTTGGACAAAGCGGCGCAGGCAAGTCGACCTTGCTGCGCTGTATCAACGGTTTGGAGAGCTTTGACAACGGCCAAATTGTCGTGAACGGTACAGATATCTCGCTATTGTCCGAAAAGGAACTGAGTTCTTTTCGCCGAAAAATCGGCATGATCTTTCAAAACTTTGCGCTGCTCAACCGGAGAACGGTGATCGATAATGTCATGCTGCCAATGGAGTGCTGGCACTACCCGAAAGAGGCAAGGCGAAAAAAGGCGCAGGAATTGCTTGAGCTGGTGGGGCTTGCCGATAAGACTATGGCGATGCCTCATGAACTGTCAGGGGGACAGAAGCAGCGTGTGGCGATTGCCAGGGCACTGACTCTGGAGCCGGATATTCTGCTGTGTGATGAAGCGACCTCGGCGCTGGACCCGGCGATTACCAAATCGATTTTAGAGCTGCTTGCCGATGTTAACCGTCAGCTGGGGATTACTATTGTCATCGTAACTCATGATATGGCGGTCATTAAAGCTGTCTGTAACCGGATGGCGATTGTCAGCGACAAACGGATTGCCGCCATGGGAAATGTGGCGGATACTTTTTTGGACGAGCCTCCCAGCCTGCTTGCATTAATCGGGAAAAAGGAGCTTGTTGTTCCTCCCGGCCAGGCAATTCTCAAGCTCTCCTTGCGGGATACGGGCATTGATCAAGCCTTTTTGCATGGCTTTGTGTCTGAGCTTAAGCTGGATTTTACGATTATCGCGGCCGATGTTGAGCAATTTTACGGCACAAGCGCCGGTCATTTGTATTTGCGCCTTGACGCTGCCAAGCTTGAGCAGGCCAGAGCGTATTGTCTGAGTA
>DALYYK010000687.1:0-1163 GCA_031983305.1 Candidatus Fimivivens sp.
TTTTTCGTACTTTGAGGACATGGTGATCTCCAGATAATAAAAAACCGCCCGGAGGCGGCTGGTTCAGGGATTAAGACCAGATTTGAACTTCAAGCGTTGCACGATAAAGTGACGTGTCGGGCTCGTAGTCGTTCATTTCGCTGAGGGAAACAGGCTGTAAAGACTGAATCGCTGCGCGGATTTGCGCCCGAATAGCTCGTGCTTCATCAATAGAATGCGCCCAAGCATCGATCTGTAACGTACTGGCCGTTTCAGCCTGGCCGCAGAACACATCCTCAGATACATCGGACGGCAGTAGAAAAACAATCCAGGGCGGCGCTGTGCCTGCCGGTGCGACATAGGGATAAACATTGCCGCCAGCGAGGGGGCCAATAAGCGGGTAGATGTCGGCTTCGGTCATTTACTCAGAACCTCATCAATAGCGCGGTTCAGCTCATCAAAAGCAGCTCTTGCGGCTTCCTCCTGCTTTTTGTCGTAAGCCGGGCGCACAAAAGGATGTGCTGCCATTTTTGACGTGCCTTGCTCCAGATATCGCCAGTAAAAGGCGTTATTGGGTGATCCAGTTTTCATCGTGTTGTCACTGTTCCCTGTTTTTGGGTTCGTGCCGCGAATATGGATGCCCGCTACTGCATCACCCGGTGCGCCTTTCCCGAATAGAACCACGATGTTCCGCTTGAGTTTGCCGGTCAGCTCAGGAGCAGAATCAGCCACTTCCTGTTGTATTACTTCAGCTCCGGCTCTTACTGATCGGCGCAGAACCTGTCGACTTTCGGCTTTGCTGAGCAACTCCAGCTCTTTCGCGATATCATTAAGCCCGGAAAAATCCAGATTAGCGTTAATCACTGCTTAACCCCCTTTTCACACAACAGCTCAAGCCGGGTGCCGTTCTCAGCTCGGGTAACAGATTTAATGTCGTACACCTCGCCTTCTCCTGTTGGAGGGTTATGCACAACTCGCCATCCAGACGTAACCGTGACCCCAGAAATTCGACGTAGCCAGATACGTGACGTGGTGCCGGACAACTCAGCGCCAGAATTAAGCAACTCCCGGCCTGACACGTCAGCAATCGAGGCGCGGACGCTTTTAACATCTGTCCAGCCGGTTGCCGGTTGCCCGGACGGGAGCCGCCCGGACGCGGGTTTCTGCAAAGTCACCCGGTAACG
>DALYYK010000688.1:0-1154 GCA_031983305.1 Candidatus Fimivivens sp.
CACCTGAGTGAAGCGCATGTCGTTGGTGTCCAGCGTATAGGGGATCACCAGGTGCGGCTTGTCCGCGGTCGATTCCGGATCCCAATAGGGCAGATCATCGTCGTAGGTGTCGGAATCGTAGAGGAAGCCACCTTCCTCGCGGACCAGCCGGCGGGTGTTCGGACCGGTGCGGCCGGTGTACCAGCCCAGCGGGCGCTCGCCGGTGATGTCGGTGAGGATGCGGATGGCCTCGAGCATGTGCTCGCGCTCCTGCTCCTCGTCCATGTACTGATAGTCGATCCAGCGATAGCCGTGGCTGCAGATCTCGTGACCGTCGGCCACCATCGCCTTGATCACGTCCGGATGACGCTGTGCGGCCATGGCCACCGCGAAGATGGTCAGCGGTATGTCGTGTTTGCGGAACAACTTGAGCAGGCGCCAGACGCCGGCGCGGCTACCGTACTCGTAGAGCGACTCCATGCTCATGTTGCGCACGCCCTGCAACGGCTGGGCTGAAACCATCTCGGAGAGAAAGGCTTCGGATTCGTTATCGCCGTGCAGCACGCAGCGCTCGCCGCCTTCTTCGTAGTTGAGCACGAAGGACAATGCGATACGGGCATCGCTCGGCCATTGCGGATGGGGTGGGTTCTCGGCGTAGCCGATGAGGTCACGGGAGTAGTCGGCGCTCACTGTTGTTATTCCTTTGTCTATCGCGGGTCGCGGCCTTGGTAGCTGTGCGACCGTCGTGATGCAATTGTATACAAAACGTTTTGCGCTTTGTAAATCGCAATTCGCTGATTTCTTTCGTCAGTCGACTCAACGGTCGCCTTCGCTGCGCTCCGCTTGTTTTGCCTCGAGCCCTGTCGATCCCTCCGGCGCGAGTTGCCGAGCAAAATCCTGGACAGAGCTGTGCTAAGAAATTGTGTACAGTTTTTCCTTAAACTGTCTTTAAAAATGGTTCGTGCGTGCTATGCTCGAACCCGGTCCACACCAATCACAAGAGGAGGCGGACATCGGCAGCCAAGCTGCGGTGTCGGAATCTATGGGACGTTTGACTACTCATGTACTGGATGCTGCCCACGGTCGCCCGGGCAGTGACATCCGCATCGAACTCTACCGGGTCGAGGGCGAACGCCTCGAACTGATCACCACCCGGCAAACCAACGCCGATGGCC
>DALYYK010000689.1:0-1152 GCA_031983305.1 Candidatus Fimivivens sp.
GATTGCAGCCCTCAGCGCAGCTAGATCGGCATCCGCAGAAGCTCAGGCAAGCAGGGCGGCGGGGGGAGGCGTGACGGGTCTTGTGACAGATTCCGGCGAAATTTTTGTGGGGGCAAGTTCGCGCGCAGGTGGACCTGGTGGCGCGTCTAATGCCGCTATCCAGAAGTCGCTCGATGGGGTGGCCGACAGTGCCAGATCTCCATTTCACGGCTGTTGTGGAGAAATTGATGCGATGAGCAAAGCGCTAAATTCAGGCGCTGATTTGAAGGGCGCGACGATGGCGACTGTCCGGGCAGTAGGCTCAAAGGCCGGGCAGGTCATGGAGCCCTGCAGTAGCTGTGCTGCCGTGGCGAAAGACCAAGGTGTTCGCGCCATCCATCCAGTTAAGACACCTCCGTTATAAGGTGTATTTATGAATGACGAAAAAACATCGCGTGTGCGCATGCGCCAGCTGATCGACGCTCTTGACGATTTTCTTGATGTTGCTGGATTGGAGCGAAATAGTGGCGCGAGGGCTAAGCTAGCGATTGTGTTGTGTGAATACCTTGGCGAGCGCCTTGACGGGGAAAGATTGGCTGCAGTTAATGCGGCTCGGGATTTTTGGCTTCGAGGCGAGGCTGCTGAGTATAAATTTTGGTTCGATCTATTCTCGGTGAGAATGAATGGTTCGCAGCATTCGAATCCAGTCGATCGCTTGGTTTGGAGTGCATTGGCTCAGTCCGGTGGGCTTGATTCATATGCTGGAGAATACCTGGCTCTCGAGGCTTTCGACGCTGGGTTGACCGTGGATGACATTGTCGCGGCGATAGCCGATGCTGTGCCTGGTTTTTCGGCTGGCTGAGGGAAGACGCAATTTTTCTGTTTTGAGGTGCTTGCGTGGCAGGTTGGACTACGGTTTCCGGCACCAGTTCAACCGTAATGGCGATTTTGGATATAGCGAATACACAAGGACAGTCCGTATTGATGTCACCTGTGGACTCCGCATCAAATCCTCAGGGAAGATCCAGTCTCGGCGGTCACGAGGTGAGCCATGCCGCCGAGCATGATCGGGTTGGTCTGTCCGCTTTCCAGTCTTCCCTCGTTGCGCCGCAGTCCAGCTCGGAGAGTAACGGCGTTATGCAAATCAAAGTCGGCGTATCTCCGGAGGAGGCG
>DALYYK010000690.1:0-1144 GCA_031983305.1 Candidatus Fimivivens sp.
GACCATACCCACCGGTCGGCCCGCCGTAATCATCATCACAATGACGCGCGGCTTTTGCAGCGCGGCAACAAACGCCGCGTTCGTTTCAAAAATCTCGTAATCGCCCGTGTGGTTAAAGCGGCTGCGCTCGGCCGCATCCCTGCTGGTCAGCGCCGTTTTAAAGCCGCGGTTGATCAGGTTCTTTGCCAGACTGCTGCCCATAACGCCAAGGCCGAGCAGCCCGATCTGATGCGTCCCCATCAGGACGGCCTCAAGCGCCGCGCGCCGCCTGAATGTTCGCGATGAACTGGCGGGCGATGGCGGTGATTTTGGCGTAGTCGCCGGTCTTGGCGCCCGCGGTCAGCGAACCGCCCGCGCCGACGGCGACAGCGCCGGACTTGATCCATTCCGCGACGTTGTCGACGTCGACGCCGCCGGTAGGCATCATCTTAGCATAGGGAATCGGTCCCTGAATCGCCTTTAAAATCTTGGGGCCGAACAGGTCGCCCGGGAAGATTTTAAGGATATCGCAGCCCGCTTCCATCGCGGTAATCGCTTCTTTAAGGGTCATGCAGCCCGCCATATAAGGCAGGCGGTAGCGGTTGCAGAGCTTGGCCGCATCGGCGTCAAAGCAGGGGCTGACGACATATTGCGCGCCCGAGAGTATCGCGATGCGGGCCGTCTCGCTGTCGAGCACAGTGCCCGCGCCCAGCATAATCTGGTCAGGGGTATAGGCCTTGGCCAGCGCCTCGATGACGCGGTGTGCGCCCGGAACCGTAAAGGTCAGCTCGATCGACGCGCAGCCCCCCTCAAGGCACGCCTCGGTAATGCGCTGCGCCTGATCGGCAGTCTCGGCGCGAACCACCGCGACCAGACCCTTCTCTTCAATGCGCTTGATAATTGTTTCCTTGTCCAGCATACTATTTCTCCTTTTTATCGTTATTTTATTAAGGTGGACGAAATTTGAAGGGATCTATAAGCAAGATATGCCATTATTTTCAACGTAAAATCGCCGCGTATGCATGTTTTGCCTAGAAGATGCGTACAGGATTTATTCACTTATGCCGAATGCTTTCGATTATAGCATAACCGGCGGGGTAGGGGCCATCCGTACTTAGGATGTCGGTTTAGCCCACTAAAGTTTTGGATTTATTTAATTATAATT
>DALYYK010000691.1:0-1144 GCA_031983305.1 Candidatus Fimivivens sp.
GCTGATTACGACTTGATCCCCTTTGCGTACCACTTCGGCCGCGGAGATGTATGTCGGTGGCAACACCTGGTCGGGTAGGGCGCTGCGAGTCACTTTGTTGCCGAGCACTTGGTCGTACGCGGTCATATAGCCTTGGTTCAGCAAGCCCACATCGCGTTCTGCAAGGGTGACATCGGCCTGTTCGATGACGCTCTCGCGAGCCAGTGGGCGCCGGGCGACGATGACCTCGCGGAACAAATGAATCTGTGCAGGTACGAAAACGGACCAGGGCGAGGACCCTTCGCAACTGACCCGGATGGTTGCGCGACCGACTGGCTGCGCCGGGCTTTCCAGCTTGGCCGAAAGCGGCTCGTCACAGGACGCCAGACGCAGGCGGGGATCGAGCCGGTTGACCTCGATTTCGTAGCGGGCCTCGATTTGGCTACGCTGCAAATAGTCATCCACCTCGTGCTCAAGAAAGTCGCGGGTCGCGTCGATAAGCTGTTCAGGTCGTGTCACGCCTGCCGAGTCAGCAAACGGGCTCAGCCCACACAAGGCCGGTAAAAGGATCGCATGGCAGATCGCCTTGCAGGGATGCCGGAAATAAGTCATTTGTTTGCTCATGTCATGGCCCAAGCAAGGCGCGTGCCGTCAGGCCGGTTTCATGATCGACTACCATTTCGCAAGCGAGAGGAAACTGGCATGGCCGGTATATTGGATTCGGTTAACCAGCGCACACAGCTGGTGGGACAGAATCGTTTGGAAGTGCTGTTGTTCCGGTTGGACGGGAAGCAGCTCTACGGCATCAACGTATTCAAGGTCAAGGAGGTGCTGCAGTGCCCCCGACTGACCGTCATGCCTCGGTCCAGTCCGGTGGTTCGTGGTGTTGCGAATATCCGCGGCAACACGCTTTCGATCCTGGATCTTTCGCTCGCCACGGGCAAACAAGCGCTCGGCGACCTGCCGAACAGCTTCGCCATCATCGTGGAGTACAACACCAAGGTCCTCGGGTTTCTCGTACGGTCGGTGGAGCGGATCGTCAATATGAACTGGGAGGCCATTCTGCCGCCGCCCAAGGGCGTCGGGCATGATCACTACCTGACTGCCGTGACTCACGTCGACGGACAGATGGTGGAGATCATCGACGTCGAGAAGGTACTTGCCG
>DALYYK010000692.1:0-1139 GCA_031983305.1 Candidatus Fimivivens sp.
ATTTCTCCCAGGATGCTCCACCAAAACAGATCGTACACGCCGCAGGCTCCCAGCATCAGGGTGTTAACCACAAGATAATCCGTCCAGGAGCGACCAAGCGCCAGGAAAGCAATAAAGGAAAGGCCGATCATGGCGATGGCTACATAGAGGATATATGCCCGGTTTGTTTTGCGTGGCAGATTGCGCATAACAAACAAAGCTGCGATATACGGCACGGCCCAATACCAGCTTGTCAGCCATTCCAGATGGGCGAAGGCGGGGCCCTGTACCTGATACATGAGGCCGGAATTGATGGTGATGACCACAATAAACAGGCACAAAAAGGCAAGCGGCTTTACGATACTGACGGTCTTTTCCTTATGCTCATGGGAAACGGGGGGGACTGAACTTTCCGTATCGGAAGGAAGCCTGAGTGCGAATAGGAAAGCCGCTGCCAGCATCAGCATGGAAAAACCAAGCCCAACGTGCGGGGAAATATGTATGGCTGCCATATTGAGCACGATCATCAGGAGGTTTGAGAAGATAAGCCCGTCCGCCATCGTTTTGATGCGCTCATCCTTCGGCGTGCAGCCTTTGAAATAAAAACCCCATGCCGCCACGCAGCAGCCGACCAGAAATGCCGCTATAATCAGTGCCGCCGTCCACAGAAAGGAAGGTGGGCGAAAAAACACAAACGAGGCTGCGATGCAAAACGCAATGGAAAAAAGCATGAGCTTTTTGGCTGTTCGCATATTCCTAACAAAAAAACCGCAGGCAAGCAAACCGGCAAAATGAGCGGCCATCGTGCCGAACACAAACGAATGGGCTGAGATGTGATGGCAATCCGCAAGGGCGTACAAAATCCGCCCCTCAAAGGGGAAGGCCAGCAGCCATGAGAAAAATAAAGAAAAGACGATAACAGACAACCAGCGGCTGTCTATTTTAAATATCCTTTGATGCATTTCCGACATAAACTGATGGCCCTCCTTTCTACATTCCTGTCTTTGCTTAAATAGTCATTGGGGTGACTGTAAAGCAAAACCAATCAATCTTCCGCATGTCAAAGCTTTTTACAAAGATATCTACGCTCAATTAATTCAATGGAGCGCTGAGTTGGAGCAAGCCTATCCTCATAACACTGCTTATAAATCCTCGGAATT
>DALYYK010000693.1:0-1139 GCA_031983305.1 Candidatus Fimivivens sp.
CCTGCCGCCAGCGTTCAATCTGAGCCATGATCAAACTCTTCAATTTAAGTTTGATTTGCTTAAACCAGTTAAGCGGTGCTCATCTGTAAAACGTCATAATGAATGTCATTATGTGTCCACTCGTGAGGCTTGATATTTTTTAAGCCCGAAGGCTTTTGATATCTGCTCTCGAGTGCCCACACAGATTGTCTGATAAATTGTTAAAGAGCGGTGCAGTCAGCGGCCGAGCCTGCTGCTGCGAGGTGGCGTATATTACGCTACTCTCCTTCGAAGTCAACCGCTTTTTTTCAGCGATTTCATCCGGCGGCTCAGCTTCCCGAGCCTCCTGAACACCGCCTTTCGTAAGCCGTTGTGCCGTGTCAGTGGAGGCGCATTATAGGGAGTTCTTCCGGGCTGACAAGCGCTAATTTAAAAAAAATTCTCGTTCGCATTAATTTTCAGCAGATCGCTGTTAATCACGCCGATTTGGCGGGCAATTGAGCGAATTCCTGCGCAAAGCGCCCTACCTGATGCCAGTCGGTATACTCCACCTCTTTTGTTTTATCCGTTTCCCCGCCGGTCATGCGCATAATCAGCTGAATCATCACCCGGTCGAACCAGCGGTAGCGCGGATAGCGCAGCGCCCCGGCGAACACGGCGCAGCAGTCAGGCTGCCACGGTGACTGCTGTAAGAATTTGCGCGTATAGGCGTTGGTCTGCGGCGAGCGCTTCTCCGGCTTGCGCGCGGTCAGGTTCACGCAAAAGAAGCCGCTTACGCGTATCTGCAGCTCGCGCAGATGCGTCTTAACGAATTTCGCCACCGCCGGATGGAAATTGCCGTAGCGGATCGACGCGCCGATCAGCACGCGATCGTATTGCGTCCAGTCAACCGAGTCAGCATGCAAAATATTGAGGACGTCGCACGCCTGCCGCGCTTTCATCTCATTGGCAATATAAGAGGCGATTTCGCGCGCTTGCCCGTCGCGGCTGGAAAAGAGAATTAACGCTTTCATCGTGGCTTCCTGTTTTGCTTATTCACGCCAGAAGGTCGGCGTAAAGAGGACTAATAAGGTAAAGACTTCAAGACGCCCGAACAGCATGGTCGAGATCAGGATCCATTTCGCCACGTCATTCATCGAGGTAAAGTTGTCCGCTACTAC
>DALYYK010000694.1:0-1137 GCA_031983305.1 Candidatus Fimivivens sp.
CTGCCGCGGCGCGCATATTTTCTTTTTTGACCGTCATCGTCTCGAGCATGGGGATGAAGGTGGTCAGGCAAAGGCGGGTTGTCTCAATGCTGTCGAAAATCGCCTCCTTATCCTCCTGCATATCCTTGTTGTACGCGAGCGGCAGACCCTTGAGCATGGTTAAGAGCGTCAGCAAATCACCGTTGACCCGACCAGTTTTACCGCGGATCAGCTCAGTGATGTCGGGGTTCTTTTTCTGCGGCATAATCGAGGAGCCGGTCGCGAAGGCGTCATCAAGCTCGATAAACTTGAATTCCGACGCGCACCAGAGAATGATCTCCTCCGAGAAGCGCGAGAGGTGGGTCATGACCAGCGAGAGCGCAGCGGCAGCCTCCACGCAGAAATCGCGGTCTGAGACGCCGTCGAGGCTATTCTGCGTCACCCCGCCTGAAAAGCCGAGCAGCTCGGCGACGAACTTACGGTCAATCGGGTAGGTGGTCGAAGCCAGCGCCCCTGAGCCGAGCGGCGAGACATCCATGCGGCGGCAGCAGTCGTTCAAGCGGTCTAAATCGCGCGCGAACATCTGGGCATAGGCCATGATGTGGTGCGCAAACGTGATCGGCTGCGCCACCTGCAAATGGGTGTAGCCGGGCATGACCGTCTCAAGATTCTGCTCGGCCTTGGTCATAATCGTGTCGATCAGTCGGTGCACCTCGTTATAGATGCCGCCCAACTGACGCTTTAAGTACATCCGGATATCCAGCGCGACCTGATCGTTGCGGCTTCTGGCGGTGTGCAGCCGCTTACCCGCGTCGCCGATGCGCTCGGTGAGCACCTGCTCGATAAACATGTGGATATCCTCAGCGGAAAAATCAAATTGCAGCGCGCCCGAATCGAGATCGGCCAAGACACCCTTAAGTCCTTCGACAATCGCGTCGGCGTCAGCCTGAGGAATAATACCGCAGCGCCCCAGCATGGTGGCGTGGGCGATTGAGCCGGCGATGTCCTCGCGGTACATCACATGGTCATAGGCAATCGAAGAATTAAAGTCATTGACGCCGGCGTCCAATTCCTTGCTGAACCGGCCAGACCACATTTTCATAAAGCTACCCCTCCTAAATCGGGCTTAGCGCCCATAAGAGAAAAATTCTAATTTAG
>DALYYK010000695.1:0-1137 GCA_031983305.1 Candidatus Fimivivens sp.
GACCCGCGATCCCGACACGCTTGATACCTGGTTCTCGTCGGCGCTCTGGCCTTTCTCAACGCTGGGCTGGCCCGAAAAGACCCCCGAGCTGGACTATTTCTTCCCGACCGACGTGCTGGTCACCGGTTATGACATCATCTTCTTCTGGGTCGCGCGCATGATCTTCTCCTCGATCGAGCAGATGGGCGAGGTGCCGTTTAAGGATGTGCTGATTCACGGCCTCGTGCGCGACGCGCAGGGCCGCAAGATGAGCAAGTCCTTGGGTAACGGTATCGATCCGCTTGAGGAGATTGAGAAGTACGGCGCCGACGCGCTGCGCCTGACGCTGGCCACCGGCAACGCGCCCGGCAACGACATGCGCTATTCCGACGAGAAGGTCAAGGCCAGCCGCAACTTCTGCAACAAGATTTGGAACGCCGCGCGCTTCATCCATATGAATTTGGGCGAGGGCGAGGTGACCAACGCGCTGCCCGCCAGCCTCACCACCCCCGACAAATGGGTGCTGACCCGCTATAACCAAACCGTCCGCGAGGTCACCGAGAATATCGACAAGTTCGAGCTTGGCATCGCGGTGCAAAAGATTTACGACTTTATCTGGGACGTGTTCTGTGACTGGTATATCGAGCTTGCCAAGCCGCGCCTGCTCTCGGGCGGCGAGGAGGCGCAGGCCACCCGTCAGGTGCTCGTCTATGTGCTGACCCGCGCGCTGGCGCTGCTGCACCCCTTTATGCCGTTTATTACCGAAGAAATCTGGCAGTCGCTGCCCCACGAGGGCGACAGCCTAATGGTGTCGCAGTGGCCGCAGTATGACCCGGCGCTCGACTTTGCCGGTGAAGCCGCCGACTTCGAGATGGTCATGGACGCGATTAAGGGCATCCGCATCGCGCGCGCTAACGCCGACGTGCCGCCTTCTCGCAAGGCGACCGTTTATATCAACAGCGCGCATGCGCAGGTGTTCACGACCGCCGCGCCGTTTATTGAGCGTTTGGCCTTCGCCTCCTCGGTGCAGGCTGTCGCCGACGATTTTGCCATTGAGCACGCGCTGCATGTCGTCACCGACCACTCTTTTAATGATCCGCCGACCACCGAGATCTACACCCCTCACACACTCTTTCCACACTCAACCCTCTTCCGATC
>DALYYK010000696.1:0-1122 GCA_031983305.1 Candidatus Fimivivens sp.
CTGGAAATATTCGAGTAACCGAAGATGAACGGGGCGCTGAGCAACCAGCAGCCAAGCAGAGCGTTGGCAAAATGGCACCACAGCGTGGCGAGGTGGCGGCGTTCCATCATCTGCATGTGTGCTTCCATGCCCATGTCTGAAGGCATGGCTGATTGCCGCAAATATTCGCCTTGATGCTCCATGTACCTCTCCTCGTTTCGAAGTGATGGCTGCATGTCGCGTTCGGGCCGGTGCGGGCATTCGCAACCGGCTTTCGATCAATCGCTGGTCTGTTGACCGGATGAGGCGCGGAGGAGTTGCAGAAAAATATGTGCTGGCCGTTCACCCAGGGCTCGTAGCCGTTGCCTTCAGTTTCGTTGACAGGGCCGAGGTAGAGGCTTGCGCAGCGACCGCTATGCCGAACAGTCCGGGTCGACGGTGAAGGTCTTGGACGAATCCACCAGCCCGATGTCTTCCAGCGCACGACGCCCAATGAGCACCGGATAATTCATCTTGTCGCGGTCGTTCAGCGAGAACTGTTCTTCGTAGATCTGTTTGCCGAGGCACACTTTCATCAGCACCACGGGCCGTTTCTCGGCACCGCCGGCGCCGCGGACCTTGATGTCCCGTACTACCTCGCGCTCTATGCGTTTCTCGACTTTCCTGTCGGTATCGACGTCTTCAAGCTCGAGGGTAAAGCGCACCCAGTCATTGCCATCCTTTTTGAACCGGTCGATTTTCTCGGCATGCATCGAGGAGGTCAGCGCGCCGGTATCGAGCTTGAATTTCACGGCAACCTTTTCTGGAAGGATCAGCCCTTTCTCGACCCAACCGAGCACTTGCGGCGAATCGGCCATGGCAGGCGCGATGCAGGCGGATAACACCAGCCCGGCGAAACCGAGCGCTTTGATATGCCTGGGGCTTTTCGTACGGAGCATCTTTCACCTCGATTCGTGGCACCACGGCAACGATAGAGTCGCAGACCCCGGATACGTTCAGCACACGGGGCGAAGCGTGCCGTCGCGCGTGGACAGCACGGTCGCGCAGTCGATCCATTGACTCGCCACATCAGGTTCATTGAAAAAAACAATCGGACGGCTGGCGCAGCCTGTACTCCATCCAGAGGGTCGCTTGCGATATGTG
>DALYYK010000697.1:0-1118 GCA_031983305.1 Candidatus Fimivivens sp.
ATAAACTTCCTGCGCACATCCACATTGGCTTTAAGCTGCCAGATACGGACGTTTTTGAGCAAGGCGGCGGGCGCTGTGCTGCCCGGCTGCTCTCCTGCCAAAAGCCGCTCCATGACGCCGTCGGTCCATTGGGGCGTCAGGGCGCGGGCTTTCAGCCAGCCGGACAACGCGTCGCTTTGAAAGATGCTGTCCACCACCGCTGTTTCCCGTTCTGTGTATCCGGCTGGATTTCCATAGTAGATAATGAGGCCGTTTTGAAGGGTGATTCCCGACATGATTTCCTCCTTACTGCATGTGCATTCCTCCCATTTCAGGCGTATCGCCCGCAGTCCGTTCCTGTCCCCGCAGCGCCGCCAGCAGCGCGCTCGCCCAATCGGGCAGGTGTTCGTCGGTGATAACGCCGGCGAAATCGCTGCGATCCCAACGGGCTTTTTCGCCGTCCGCAAGGCAGGTGGCATATACGGCGCGCCCTCTGGCATCCGGGCGCGCGCCAAAGCCGCCGCTGCACAGCCAAAGCTGATTCTGCGGGGTGAGATGTGCGTTTTTGAGGATATCGGCGCGCAGGACAAGGACCTGACCCTGAAAATCCTGCGCCGCGGTATTAGGCAGGCAGTGGGTCTGATCAAACATCCCGAGGCGCTGATACATGCTGCGGTACTGGTTGACAAAGCCGTCTAGCACGGCGGGGTGGCTGTCCACGACAAAAGCCACGTTGAGGTTTCGGTATGAATCCACATCGGGCGTGACATAAATCTTTTGCGCCCACAGCTTGTTTTTTGGGGAGAAGCGCCCGTCATAGTCTTTGTACTGCAGGCTGTTGGCGAGGACGTAGGCCGTCCGGTGAAAGCCAAAGGATTCAATGACGCCCTCGGCACAGTCCGCCTTTAAATGCATACCGTCAAAGTCGCGGCGAATTGCCGCCTCAATGGCCTCCTTGTAGGCGATGTTCTCATTGTGGCTCGCTTTCCAGCGGTCCGCCTCGCCCAAACGCTTCGCTTCGTTAAGAGAGTGCGGATAGATGGCCGAAAAATCCTTATTCGCCATGGATAATATCTCCCTGCATGATCAGCTCGTTGAGCGCCATTAAGCAAACGCCGTGCTTGGCCAGCGCTTTTAAA
>DALYYK010000698.1:0-251 GCA_031983305.1 Candidatus Fimivivens sp.
CCGCCGCCGCTGTCGACCAAAAAATAGCCCTGTCCGAAGCGCAGCGCAAAGCAGGTGTTAAAACAGCGCGTCACCATCGCGTTTCCGGTGCCGAGGACGATCAGCGACTGGGATTCTTCGGCCATATTGTATCCCTCTCTTGTTGTTTTTTGAAAAATCCGCAGGATTTTAACTGTTCGGGTGCCATATAAACCTTCGTTTATTCATTCTTATCACCGGAAATACTGTTGCCGAGGTGATAAAAATGAATC
>DALYYK010000698.1:261-1118 GCA_031983305.1 Candidatus Fimivivens sp.
TCCGATCTCTGAACTGCCGATGGGTTTTGCGATGGCGCTCGCCATGCAGCCCACCGCAATGCAGAACTATGCAACGCTCCCCGACGGACAGAAAAGCGAAATTCTGGCTCGTGCTAAAACTGTCCAGTCCAAGTCTGAGATGCAGTCGCTGGTTAATAGCTTGAACTAGCCTCTCTTTTCGGGCGGCGCTTTGGTCTTCTGTTTGGCGTCTGAAACCGACCACAGCGTGATTGCGCCCAGAACGACAATAAATCCGGCAATGGTGGCCGGACCCGGGATCTCCTGTACCAGCACCGCCGCCCACACCGGGCTGAACAGCGGGTTGACACTGGAGATCAGCGTGCAGGTTAAAGGCGGCGCAGAACGCGTGGCAAAGCCAAACAACGCGTATGCGACCGCCTGCTGCACTACACCCAGCAGCAGAATGCTTGCGACATTTTGCGTTGTAAAGGTAATATCGGAAAAGAACAAAAACGGCGCCATGAGCACTGCCGTATAGATATGACCCAGCGTGATGATGCTCAGTGACTCTTCATAGCTGCTACCTTGCGCCGACATCACATACATAATGGCGGTCGTGACGCCGACGGTCAGCCCCATCAGGTTGCCGGTCATGCTCGAGGGGCCGGTGCGGTCGAGCGTCAACAGCGCAACGCCCGCCACAGTGGCGACCGATACCCATATATCCTTGCCCCGCGCCTTGTTGCGGAAGAACAGCGTCGAGATGATCAGCACAAACACCGGACTGGTGTTTTGCAGCGCCACCATGGCGGCGGTGGAGGTCAGCTTGTTGCCGAGAACAAAAAAGATGTATTTAATACACACCGCTATGGCGGCTGTCAGCGTCAGGCGGTTTA
>DALYYK010000699.1:0-1116 GCA_031983305.1 Candidatus Fimivivens sp.
ACTGAGCGATCCCCTGAACGGGCGAACATCCCGCTCCGTAATGGGCTTGCCCGCCTGTAACGCACGGGTGGTGATCCAGTAGCTTCCCTCAGCCTCTACGCGAATCTGTATAAAAGTGCGCCGGGTCCCACACTGGGCCAGTACGGTGCGATTGCCTGTCAGGCGAATGCTTTCTGGCACCCTGAGCGCGGGCGTTGCACAGAGGCCCGCCAGCTTTTCGGCCGGCGTGAGCAGCGTAGCGTGCTGCTGTACAGCGTCGCCATATTTCTGCTTTGCACGCGCGGCTAATACCTGATCTATTTTTTCGTTAATCATCTTACTGACTGAGTCCGTTTTGGCCGATAAAGCCAGCGCGGGAGAGGAGGAGAATAGAAATAGAAAGCCTATAATGCATCGCTTAATTTCAGGCATCGCGTAAGAGACCATTTTTCACTGCTGGAGGGTAGCTTGAGAATTATTATACGTTAAACAGTCAGCAGGGAAATTGTTTAAATGCGCGCAGGTTTGGCTCTATTTAGGGCGTTTAATGTTGCTGCTGCCAGATTGAGTTATTAACTTGCAATATGCGCCAGGAATTGTCGGCTGCTTATGTTTTTATATTTTTCCTTCTCCCTCTAAACTCCCCAGCTATATACCCTTATTTGTCAGCGGAAAAACTATGATCGACAGGCTTGATAACGAGCTGAAGTTTCAGCAGCAGGCGCTTAATTTGCTTGATCGGAGACAGGAAGTCCTGGCATCAAATATTGCGAATGCCGATACGCCAGGTTATCTGGCTCGCGATATCGATTTTAGCATATCTTTAAAAACCGCCTTGATACGGCAACATGACAATAATTCGCTCACATTGAATTTAACGTCTGGTCGCCATATCAGCGCGCAGGCTAAAGGCGTTAATCATGAAGCGCTTCTTTATCGTATTCCCGATCAGCCCAGCGCCGATGGCAATACGGTGGACATGGATCGCGAACGCGTTAACTTCGCAGATAACAGCGTTAAATACCAGTCGAGCCTGACGTTTCTCGGGTCACAAATCAAAAGCATGATGAGCGTGATTAATCAGGGGTAAAAGACGACATGTCACTTTTCAGTATCTTTCATATTGCCGGATCGGCA
>DALYYK010000700.1:0-1109 GCA_031983305.1 Candidatus Fimivivens sp.
AAGAGAAGAAGGTTCTCTTGAATAGCGGACATCTGTCCAGCGCGTTTTTCCAGATCGCCATTGCGATGGGCCTGGGCAGCTATGTCTCGAAGGCGATTGCGCTGACCGGTCTGACCGTTCCGGCTTATATCGGCTCGATGCTTGTTGCGGCCTGCATGCGCAACATATTTAAAGACGGCACTGCCCGAGAGATGCGCTTTGCCGAGATTCAGGCGCTGGGCGATATCTTCCTCGCAATTTTCCTCGCGCAGGCGCTCATGTCCCTCAAGCTCTGGGAGCTGGCCGGACTCGCGCTGCCGCTCGTGGTTATTCTGATGGCGCAGGTGGTTGTGATGTACCTGTTCTCCACCTTTGTAACCTTTAACGTTTCGGGCAAGGACTACGACGCCGCTGTTCTGTCTGCCGGTCACTGCGGCTTTGGCATGGGCGCCACCCCCAACGGTGTCGCTAACATGACCGCCGTTGTGAATAAGTACGGCCCCTCCCCGAAGGCGTTCTTCGTTCTCCCGATTGTCGGCGGCCTGTTTATCGACTTTGTCAACTCCTTTGTTATTCTGTTCTTCATCAATGCGTTGAAATAACCCGAACTTCCTGCCGGGTGACGCTGGGGCCTCGCTGCTTGGAATGGCTATATGCCATCCTAAGCCGCGAGGCTCAACGTTTTTATTTTGCGTGGTGTTACGCCGAAAAATTATTGCCTGTTTTTGACGGCGAGTCAAATCGATAATCGGGATGTAAGCGCGCAAACTAATCAAAAACAAAGGAGGGGTTTTTATGGCGCAAAATGATGGACCGCAATCCTTGGCACAGAACACGCTAGATCAGATTCCCACACCGTCGTCAGATGCCAAAAGCATCACCGCACTGGTTAAAGAGAGCGGCAAGGTCACGGGCTACCAGCTTTCGGATAACACCGTGCTTGATAAGGCGCAGGCTGTTGCGCTGGCGCGGCAGGGCGGTATTAAGGGCGTGGGCATCGCCCACCGGGGCGATACCGAATACCTTAAGACGCTGCCCGACAGCGACGACAGCAATAATTTAAGCAATCTCTCGTCTGTTTCGCCTGAAAATCAAGGATAAAAATATTGAGGCGGCTGCCCTCTGGCAGC
>DALYYK010000701.1:0-1092 GCA_031983305.1 Candidatus Fimivivens sp.
TGAATACCGTCGCGCAATCCCGATTCGCTGAGCGTAATTCTTTTGGGAAGTGACATAAATAGAACCCCCTTACACTAATATTTGATGAATTTCTACCGGATCAAACATCAGTATTAAATCACGCCCTTACCCTTAAGCTTCTCAAGCTCCTCGTCACTCATACCAAGCATGCCCTTGTAGATTTCATCGTTAAATGCTCCAAGCTCCGGGCCGATCCATTTGATTTGGCCGGGCGTTTCAGACAGAACGGGACACACCGAAGGAATATGTACTTTTCCAAAATCGGGAGAGTCGAACTCAACAAGATTCTGGCGGGCTTTATAATGCGGATCCTCCCAAATATCAGCAATACTGTAGATGGGGCTGAGCGCCACTTTTTTTGCCTGGCAACGCTCAAGCGCGTCCTTGGCGTTGAGCGAAGCAAAAAACTTGGTGGTTTCCCCCATAATGTACGCTTCATTTGCAAAGCGGTCGGTCATGTCGGGATATTTTTCAAAAAGGTCGGGGCGTTGCATGGCCTCGGTGAGATACTTAAATGCATTGTTGGTTGAGCAGGCGAGCATCACCCACTTGTTATCCTTGGTTAGGAACTTGCCGCCCGGCACCGATGCACCATCCATTCTGGCTTTGCGCTCGCGTACCTTACCATTAATATCATAGTCGGCGATCAACGAATCCTGCATGCGGAACAAGCCTTCATAAAGACTGACATCAATTTCCTGCGGGACGCCATCCGAAATTACGTCGCGATAATACAACGCCATCATGGTGCCGATGACGGCATTAAGGCCTGCAACATAGTCCGCCAGCGAAAAGCTAGGGTTGACAGGTGGCATCTCGGGGTAGCCTTGGGTATAGGTAATGCCAGCGAATCCGGTTAGTGGCCCTCCAAATCCTGAAAGATCTTTGTTTGGTCCAGTCTGTCCATACCCGGTAACGTGAGTAACGATGATCTTGGGGTTGACGCGGCGAAGCTCCTCAATGCCTAAGCCCCATTTTTCAAAGGTGCCGGTACGGAAGTTCTCGATTACGACATCGGCTTGCTTTACTAAACTTAAAAAAATTTGACGACCTTCTTCGTAATGAAAGTCA
>DALYYK010000702.1:0-1091 GCA_031983305.1 Candidatus Fimivivens sp.
CGGATATGGCCTATGACTTAAAATGTGGCTACATCCTCAGAGGCTCGGGCGCTGACCCTGTGCTCGAGAAGGAAGGCCGAAAGCAGCAGTTCTACTGCGAGATTTTCTCTTTCTTTATCGCGTTTGCCATGGTTGCGTTCCTTGCGAATACTTATTTTAGTCAGGGCATGTTCGCCCCCGTCAGCAAAACCTTTGCCACCACCATTGATGCGGGCACCAGCGCCGAGGTGGCCAAGTGGCTGGCGATCTGGTCGATTCCGGGCGCGATCATCCAGTTTATCGGCGGCAAGCGGCAGATCGGCATTTTGTTCGCCACCGGCCTGCTGGTCGGCAGTATCATGAACGGCCTGACCATCATCGTCGGTCTCGCCATCCGCCTGATTGCCGTCCGCCGGAACAAAGAAAACGAGCAGGTGCTCAACATTCTGGGTGCCGGTGCGTTGGCCGGCGCTGCGGTCTACAGCTTCTTCACCGCCACACTGGGCCTGGCAAAGCGCAAGTGATCCCATTTATCCCCCCGTTTTGAAATTTGCCGTGCGGCTCCCGTGCTTATCCTTTTAAAAGAGATAAGCACGGGCTGCGGGCGCGTCCCCCACAAAGCCCGTACCGGCTTTGATTATGGCGCGCGTCAAAGCTGAAGGCTTTCAGCCTATGCGGCCCTTTATATTTCCTGAATTTTTGCAAAGTAAGGAGGGCAATGCCCATGGAACTATCAGACGCCATCCTCGGCAGGAGAAGTATTCGCAAATTTGCCGACCGTCCTGTAGCGACCGAGCTGCTGGTCGAGCTGGTTCGCGCGGGCGCGGTTGCGCCCAGCGCCAGCAATCTTCAGGCCTGGCAGTTTGTTGTGATTAACGAGCCCGAACTGGTGCGAAAAGTCGATCTGTTTAGCCCCGGGCTCAGCGGAAAGCCGCCCGTGATCATCGCGGTCTGCTCGGACATAGATTACGCCGGCGTGCACGGATCGGCCAATTCCGAGGTGTACGGCTGCATCATGGACGCGTCGATGGCCGGTGAGAACATTATGCTCAAAGCAGTGGAGTTTAACCTTGGCACCTGCGCCATCAAATCTTATAACGCGGCGGCAGTCG
>DALYYK010000703.1:0-1091 GCA_031983305.1 Candidatus Fimivivens sp.
ACTGGATGGGTTTGAGGTGCTGAAAGTTCTGAAAGCAACTCCTCGATTACTGAGCATTCCTGTCATTATTGTTTCAGCCTCAAACATTGAAGAGGATCGTGTGAGAGCCAACCTCCTTGGGGCAACAAGCTACATCACAAAACCCATGGAACCATCAGAGCTAATTCGTCTTCTGTATGTGATGCTCAAGCCGTTGAAATCTTCACTTATCGAAGAGTGAAATTTCAAATTTATTGAGACTCTTTTTGTACGGGTTTTAGCCCGAAAAGTGCCCGGTCATCGTCGCGCGTCAGGAAGGCGTCGAGCTTCGCCATCACACTCGTTTTTGTGGCCTCGTTCTTGTCCATGTGATCGAGCATCATGGCCCCGACGAGCACCTTGCGGCGTGTGTCCTCGGTCCGTGTGCGTTTCGCCTCGGCGGCCCGCTTTTGGGCCTCCTGTTTTTGCTTGAGCGCCTTGAGCTGTTTCAGCTTCTCTTCCTGCGCCTTGATCCGTTCGTCCAGTGCTGCCATGTTGTTGCCTTTTGCGATGTTGGTGGCCGATTCTACCGCGCCTTAAAATTGCCGTAAAGCAAGCTATAATGTTGGCTTGGACAGTCCCGGCGACGAGCGAAAGCGAAGAGCAAGGGCGCACTTAATGCAAACTTCGTTTGCGTGCGCCCTCCGGGGGTAAAGACAACGGCGAAAGGCGCGGCGGCATGGGCTACGGATGGGATAACGAGGTGCGGGACCGGTACATATACCTGCTGGCCTTCGCGGCCAAGCGGCAGGTATATGTCGGCCAGTCCGTCGATCCCATTCGCCGGATCAAGTCTCATCGCCGCCCCAGTGGCGGATGGGCCGATCCGTTCCTGCCGTTGGTCGTGCATCGGGAGCAGTGCACTGAGGCCGAAATCATGGATTTCGAATACGCGTGGCGGTGGAATGTCCACCTTCACGGCTGGACGCCAATCACGCTGAATGGTCTGCCATTCGATATGGGCTTGCTGAGGCCAAGCGCGAAGGAAAGGGGCGGCGCTTTACCGTGGCCATTTATCATTTAAGCGCGCAGATCATCAGCCGGAAGTCGGGGCGGTCATCAACCGCTGCCGC
>DALYYK010000704.1:0-1091 GCA_031983305.1 Candidatus Fimivivens sp.
TTTCCTCCTGTTTTACATTTTATACAATTCTTTGATACTGGGATATAACGTGGTGTATATCTTGTAAAGTTTTGTATAAAGCTCCTCATTTTCGGGGTTCGGTGTCATAACCTGATAGATGTTGTGCTTGACGTGCACCGCCGCGTCCTCGACTGACGTGTAGACGCCTACGCCCACGCCGGCCAACAGCGCTGCGCCGATTACAGCCGCTTCACTGATGTCTAGCGTCTCGATGGTCTTGCCGGTAATATCGGCCTTAATCTGCGCCCATACCTTGTTTTTCGCGCCGCCGCCGACCGATAACAGGTGGGTGTAGCGCGTTCCGGTGACTTGCTCGGCAATCTCATAAAGCTGGCGCATGCCGTAGCCGCAGCCCTCGAGTATCGCGCGCAGCATATCCCCGCGCTTACTGTCAAGCGTCACGCCGAAAAAAACGCCCTTGGCATAAGGGTCCCAGATCGGGCAGCGCTCACCGGCCATATAGGGGAGAAAGACGATGCCGCCCGCGCCCGGCTTGCTCTGTGCCACCTCTTGGTTCATCAGCGCATAGGTGTCGCCGTTGCTCTGGGCCGCTTGGGCCTTGAGATCCTTTGAAAGCTCCTCGCGCGCCCAGCGGTAGGAGGCGCCGGTGTTCGACATAGCCCCCTGATAGATCCATTTGCCGTCCACGACATGGCAGCGGTTGATGAATCCGGGGTTGAAGTTTGGCTTCTCGGTGCAGATGGTCAGCACATTGGTGGTGCCCACCGACTCGCAGGCGTCGCCATGCCGCAGCACCCCGCAGGTAATCGACGCACAGGGCGTGTCCGCGCCGCCGATGACGACCGGCGTTCCAGCGGGTATTCCTAGCGCAATGACCACTTGATTTGTCAACCCGCCGACGACATCGGTCGATTTGAGCAGCGGCGGCAGCTTGGCCATGTCAATACCGACCGCGTCGCAAAGCGCCTGCGACCACGTGCGGGAACCGGCGGTATCAAACAGCGCGGTATAAGAGGCGTTGGAATAGTCGATGCCGTAGCAGCCGGTCAACAGTGCCCCAAACAGGGTGTTCACATGTCCGAAATACTTGATTTTGGCGTAGACCTCGG
>DALYYK010000705.1:0-1090 GCA_031983305.1 Candidatus Fimivivens sp.
TTAACGCCAATAGCTGCGATTAAACGCTTATCACCCATGGCTTCGGTGTTATGGTTATGTTCGTGAGCCATATTTTTACCGCTCCTTAAAAACTAGCGTAAGAAAAATAGGGGAGCCAAACGACCGCCCATAAGAGATAATAAAAATACTAGCGCCTATACCATCGGGCCCTCCAAGCCACACTGACAGAAAATGCGACCACTCTCGAGCAAGTTCGTGCGTTATCGTCTTTAACTTGCCGATAACAGGTCGATCTCTCTCAGACGCTAAACGACGTTGCTCGCTAATGATATGGATTATGCGGTGCCATGCCCTGAAGATGACAATAATGTAATCTTCCGACCATTCTTGCCGTAGGCTCAAGCCCCTTGCAGATTGGTGCGCCTCGGTGCTGAAATGACGAAGCAAGGCGATCATGTCACTGCACAATGGGAGCATTACATTTCAATAATGTAATGCTTCGCTCATGCTGCTGTTAGCTTCAGTCACGCAAAATTCATTCGAACCTGTAGAGCTCACCGATAAAGCTCAGCAAGACACCTTTGAATTTAGCGAGGACTGCCCTATGAATCTGTTGAAAGCTATTGTTGTTGGATCGGTAATATTCGGCTCCGCATTGTCTTATGCAGAAGATGGCTACGACCGCTCGATTAAATTTAATGAAAAATTCCGAGCAGATCAAAAGCGAATTCACGGAACCGAATCCGCCGAAAAAAAAGCAGGCGAGTTGAAGGTTAATGATATTCGCCAGGATCAGAACAACATGGAAATCAAAAAAGAAACCAAAGCTGACTAACCACTTAATATCCGAACGATATCCGCCGCCGCCAGCTTCCAAGCTCCGTTGGTAGCAGTTGTACTCTAAGCGCCCTTCGGGGCGCTTTTTTGTGTCCATCACTTGCACGCAAAATCGCTACCAGCGAATCGCCCTGGCCTTTATAGGCCGTTTCGTTAAGTCAGGCCGCTATCGCCTGATCTGTTTGTTATTAGCGTTCGCAAGAGCATATCCGATTGGGCTGAACAGACGCTGGTGGCGTACAACGCATCCATGTCAGGGTCGCCCTCTCAACGGCCTCGCGGTTCGTCCATG
>DALYYK010000706.1:0-1083 GCA_031983305.1 Candidatus Fimivivens sp.
TAAGGATTTGATGCTGCATATCGGGCCGTGGAACTACACAAAAACACAGGAGCCCAAGGAGATAAAAGCGCTGGCGCTTCAGTATGAGCCTGTTGCGGGTGATCGGGATCAAAACCTGAAAACCGTCGAGACCCTGCTCGCGCAGGCGATACAGAAAAACGGACGGGTCGATCTGGTCGTGCTGCCCGAGCTGTCGCTGACCGGTCCCGCCAAGCTGGTTGGCACCGATAAGGTCAAAGGGCTTGCCGAACCTGTAGGCGGCGAATTCTTCGAGAAAATGCAGGCCCTCGCCAAGCAGCATGGAACAGCCATTGTGTATGGATTCGCCGAAGAAGAAAACGGGCGCTGCTACAACAGCGCTGCGCTGATCTCGAGAGACGGCAAAACCGAGGGCGTATACCGCAAAACACATCTGAATGCTTTGGATAAGGCGTGGGCGACCGCAGGCGACAAAATTGACATCATCCAAAGCGCTGATCTCGGAAAGGTCGGCATCATGATCGGGGAGGACGTCTGTTTTCCTGAGGTTGCCGGTGTTCTGGCGGTTAAGCGCGCGGATATGATTGCGATTCCCTCGGCCTGGAACGGGCAGTATGGCGCGGATTTTGAGATATCCGCCGAGCTTTCCGCGAACCGGTATCCCGAAGGCAGCGAGGTTTTATGGGATGCCGTAGCAATCGCCGCTCAAAGCTACACCGTTGTGGCGAACTTTGTAGGCACTGCTGAGCAGTACAGCGGGCGCAGCAGCATGTATACGCTCGACCCGCTTTACGGACTGGACCAGCCGGTTGTCGCGTCCGCTTCCGAGCAGCAGGCGCTGCTGTGTGAATTCAGAACGCTTCAGCCCGAGTGGTGGTTCAATCAGGAGATGATGATCAATTCCCGAAGAGTGCAAAACTACCTCCCCCTTATCCGATAAAAGTCGCAGCGGTTCCTCCGGCGGATATCCTGACCGCCGGAGGAGCCGCTGCGCGTTTGTGAAAAACGACCATTCGCTCTATAGCAATACCGCTGCCGCCTCAACGTTCTAGACCAGCGCGATGCGGTATTTTTCAAGCCAGTAATTGACCTGCAACAGATAGG
>DALYYK010000707.1:0-1079 GCA_031983305.1 Candidatus Fimivivens sp.
GTGAAGTCTGGCGAAATCAGTATTTCAGCTGCAGAAAGAATCAGTGGACTGGAAGACCAGGAACAAAAAACACTTTGCAACGATGGACCCAAAGCCATATGCAAAGCTGCGAAGCAAATGCGAGAGAAGAGCAGGCCGGCCCCCAAGGCTGCAAGTAAACCCATAACTGCACCATCGCTAATTGATGCAGCTGAATCCAATCCTGCATCCCTCGATGCATCTACTTTTGATACAAACTCCGCATCAGACGATTTGCTTCAGCCAACGATGAAGTCTCCGTCCAGCACCGAGTTGCTATTTGCACTAGCGAAGGAAGCTATGGAGCAGGGCTATGAGGCCGAGACACTGGTGGGACAGATTCTGGATGAGGTAGAACAGGGATTGGATATGCAATTACTACTGTTTACCTCCGAGGCCATGAGTCTTCTATACCCCCGCCTTAAAGCTATGTCGTTCAGGCGTTAAACCTCGCTTGGGTTGTTGCTGGTCCGTGGTTAGATGAAGCTGTACAGATAGAACGAACCGACCACACCAGTTGACTCCAAAGAGGGCGAGTAACACTCGTGAACACAAATGAACACATTTCAGCTCATACGCGGTAAATTTTGGTATGCAGGCATATTTGCTTTCGGTACGCTTGCAACCTACGGATGCCTTACTCTTGTCGGGTTTGGCTCACACGCGATCTAATTGCGCATTCCCAACATAAGGAAAGGATCGAAAATGTCTCTCATCACTGAATACCGCCAGACCGAGGAAGCTATCAAAGAGCTTCAGGCCCGATTGGAAAGCATGAACAATGATGACCGCCTGAAAAAGGAAATGGAGTTCGAAGAAAAGCTGCGCGCTCTGATGGCTGATTACAACAAGTCCCTACGGGACATCATCGCAATCCTGGACCCCGATTCCCGTCAGCGCCCAGCTGCTGCGGCGCCCAAGAAGCGTGGAGAGCGTAAGGTCAAGACCTACGTGAATCCCCACACCAACGAATCAATCTCCACCAAAGGGGGCAACCACAAAACCCTGAAAGCCTGGAAAGCCGAACACGGCAGCGATGTGGTTGAAAGCTGGGTTACCGA
>DALYYK010000708.1:0-1078 GCA_031983305.1 Candidatus Fimivivens sp.
AAGCCGCTCTCGTGCATGAGCAGGTCAATAATGCCGGTGCGGAAGCACATCAGACGCAGGCAAGAAAGCTTCGCGGGCTTTATTCGACCTGGTAACTGCAGGCGGGTTAGTGCTTAGCGTCAGGTGCGCAGCAGGGCTTTACTGACGGGTTACGTAGCAGGACATGAGCCCCATATTGCTCTGCCGTAACCTGTTTCAGTCCCGTTAATCATCACCGTCGGGCTGGTCATACAGTTCCCAGAGCTTCAGGAGCAAACGGGAAACAAGATATGTTACAAAAATGACGACCATCAACGGTGCTCCCGATTAACTGACAGATGACACGCCTCCTGAAAACCCCTAGCATACGCCGCAGTGTTCATGCTAACGGCGAATTCCATTAAATGTATTCTACCGATGTCGTAAAAGAAAATGCCTACCTTTCAGCCACCCGCTCGGGGCTGGAATCGAACGAGATCGCTACTCTTCAGCGCTCCTTGCCTTCCCGGTTTAATCTGCGGCATTTGAAAAAAAATGAATCATTAAAACTCGTACTGCAAAAGAAAGCGGGAAAATCACGTGTCGTGGCCTATAAATTTACGTCCGGTTCATTTAATTACACGGCGTATCGTATATCAGATAAAAAGTTCTATAACCTTTCCGATACTTCCGGGAAAGGCAGTCTCGATTATCCGTTACCGGCCACAGCAAGACTCAGTTCGCCTTTCAATCCTGCAAGACTTAACCCGGTATCGGGAAAAGTGAGTCCCCATAATGGCATTGATTATTCCATGCCCATGAACACGAAAATAGTCAGCGTCATCGACGGAAAAATCACCCGGGCCGAATACAACAGCACCATGGGATATTTTGTTGAAGTAACAGGAAAAGCCGGTGTTAAAACTCGCTATCTCCACCTCAATAAAATACTCGTTACTAAAGGGGCCAGGGTTACCCGGGGAGACGCTATTGCGTTATCCGGTAACAGCGGACGTTCATCCGGTCCTCATCTACATTACGAGCTGGTCATTAATAACAATCCTGTTAACTCACTGGCGTTCCGGGCAGCGGCACCCGCTGATAACAAACTTGAACAGCA
>DALYYK010000709.1:0-1076 GCA_031983305.1 Candidatus Fimivivens sp.
TTTATACATTTATTACAAAACGATAGACTTACGTCCATGGAGGAGATTGTTATGATACGCCGCCATTCTGTATCCGAGACCTTCCCGGTCGGCGCGCTGCTTGCCGTCGTGGGTGGTTTTTTGGACGCCTACACCTACCTGTGCCGAGGGGGCGTCTTTGCCAACGCGCAAACTGGCAACATTGTGCTGGTGGGCATCCGTCTGGCGCAGGGCGCGCTTGGGGACTGCCTGTATTATCTGATGCCCATCTTCGCCTTCGCGGCGGGCGTCTTCGCCGCCGAGGAAATCCGGCGGCGCAATCAAAATCATCACAAATTTCACTGGCGTCAGGTTATCATTGCGTTTGAAGCGTTGGTGCTGCTGATCATCGCTTTTATCCCCAAAAGCGGCGACATGGCGGCTAACATCCTGGTCTCGTTTGTGTGCGCCTTGCAGGTGCAGAGCTTTCGCACCATATATGGCAACGCCTATGCCACAACGATGTGCACCGGCAATCTGCGCAGCGCCACCGAAGGCCTGTGGCGCTTTTGGCGCACGAAGGACCCCGCCGCCCTGCAAAACAGCCGATGGTACTATCACATCATCGCCCTCTTCGTGCTTGGGGCCTTCGTCGGCGCGCTGCTGATCCGCCTTTGGGACGTCTACGCCGTGCTCTTCGCCTGCATCCTGCTGGCAGCCGTGTTCGCCCTGCTGTCGGTCGAGCAGCATTAATCTCCCGCAACAAAATCACTTGCGCCACCATCCCCATATAATAGGATGGAGGTGATAGAAATTGTTTGAATATATTGTCCAACCCGGAGATAGTCTTGACGTCATCGCCGGAAATTTTGACGTCACGACCGATATGCTGCTCGCTGCAAACCCCGGTCTGACTCCCGCAACTATTGTCCCTACACAAATTATCATGGTGCCGGTCAGCCCCTTTCTGTATCAGCAGTTTCCGTGGTACATGACGTTCCCCTATCTGTTCATAACTCAACCGTGGGGCTTTTGGAACAACCCGCTGCGCTGGCCCGCTGGCCCCTGGCGTTCCCCGGGCGGCGGCTTTCGCCCCGGTGGCGAAGGCGGTCGGCCTG
>DALYYK010000710.1:0-1076 GCA_031983305.1 Candidatus Fimivivens sp.
TTCTGTCTCTTAACGATAATCACCCGTTCAATGAAACATTCATCTCCATATGATTCCGCAGTTTCACTTTCTTTCGCGGCACTTTTTGCTAATGTGCCGGTCCGATTGACTACAAGCTGTAGCGCCTGGGGAACTTAGGGAAGTGCTTCTTTATGCGATACATACATTCATCACATAAAGGTGCGCTATGAAAAAGACCGGAGCTTTCTGCCGTTCAATGCTGCATCCGCGTTACTGGTTAACCTGGTTAGGTCTGGGCATCCTGTGGCTGCTGGTTCAGCTTCCTTATCCTCTTCTGATGCGTCTCGGCGCCAACGCCGGCACGCTTTCTCGTCATTTCCTTAAGCGTCGGGAACGCATTATGCGACGCAACATCGAACTCTGCTTTCCCGGCATTGCCGAACACGATATAGAGCGCATGATCGCGGGCAACTTTGCTTCGCTGGGCATGGCGCTGATGGAAACCGGCATCGCATGGTTCTGGTCCGATCGCGCGGTGAAAAAACTGTTTGAGGTGTCAGGCTTGCACCATCTGCGGTCCGCCATGGAGCAGAAGCGCGGCGTAATGGTTATCGGCGTGCACTTTATGTCGCTGGAGCTGGGCGGCCGCATTAGTGGTTTATGTCAGCCGAGGATGGCGATGTACCGCCCACACAACAACCGGGCGATGGAGTGGGCGCAGACCAAAGGCCGTATGCGATCCAACAAGGCAATGATCGATCGACGCGATCTGCGCGGTATGGTGCATGCGCTGAAGAAAGGCGAATCGGTGTGGTTTGCGCCGGATCAGGATTACGGTCCGAAAGGCAGCGTCTTCGCTCCGCTGTTCGCCGTTGAGAAAGCCGCGACCACCAACGGCACCTTTGTTCTGTCGCGCCTGGCCAATCCGGCAATGCTGACCATCTCGCTGATCCGCAATCCCGATAACTACGGCTATCAGCTGATTATCGATCCCGAGCTGGAAAACTACCCGCATACCGATGAAGCCGCCGCCGCCGCCTATATGAACAAGGTGATCGAAAGCCAGATTCTGCGTGCGCCGGAGCAGTATCTGTGGCTGCACCGCCGCTTCAAAA
>DALYYK010000711.1:0-1055 GCA_031983305.1 Candidatus Fimivivens sp.
GGTCGACAAGCTCTTTATCGCAGACGGCGCTGCCCGCCGCGCCCATAAAGCGGCTTTCAAAGCCGCACTCGTACATGTCGGCGGCTGCGCGGCAGACACGGTCGGCCTTGGCAAACATATACTCATTGATATCGGTGGTGATGCCGCGGGTTTCGACCGTCATCACAGCTGTCTCGGGGATGACGTTTCGGCCGGTGCCGCCGTTGAGGGTGCCGATATTGATGCGGCTGCTGCCCCCGCTGTGGCGGGGAATGGCCAAAAGATTCAACGTGGCGGTGGCGGCGGCGGCCAGCGCGTTGTGGCCCTCTTCGGGGCTCACCCCCGCGTGCGACGACTTACCGTTAAAGGTGACGTCAAATTTTGTGCTGGCTAAAAAGCCGTGAGTTCCGGTGGCGACGGTGCCAATCTCCCACTTTTTAAGACCGAGATGCGCGCCGATCATATAATCGACCCCGTCGAGCACGCCCGACTGCGCAATCGAATTTGCGCCGCGCAGCCCCTCCTCGGCGGGCTGGAATACAAACACAATCTTCCCTTTGATCTGGTCGCGGTGTGCCAGCAGTAAACGCAGCGTGCCGATGCCAATGGCGGTGTGTCCGTCATGCCCGCAGGCGTGCATGAGGTTGGCGTGGGTGGAGGCAAAGCCCTCTTTGGCGGGGCGATGTTCCTCATCGGTGGCCTCGGCTACGTCGTTACAGTCGATATCAACACGGAAGCCGACGGTCGGGCCGGGCAGCGCGCCCTCAATCTCGGTGACGCAGCCGGTAAAGCCGCCGCGCATCTGGTCAATCAGGTCTTCCCTGCCCGATTCTTCAATCGCGCGCGCCTCACACTGCTTTAAATAATCGTTGGAGGGCATGCCGTACATGTGCTCTGGCGTATGTATCTGCTTGCCAAACTTCACCTTCAGGCCGAGCGCGGTCAGTTGTTCAATGACCTTGACCGTCGTGCGGTATTCGGTCCATCCCGACTCGGGATAGCGGTGAAGATCGCGCCGTATCGAAACCAGATCCTTGGTCAAAGCGTCCATATCCACGCGGTCAAAGCTAAAACCC
>DALYYK010000712.1:0-1052 GCA_031983305.1 Candidatus Fimivivens sp.
CGCGCGGCGGGGCAGGGGGCTGCTGCGGCGCTCCGCCAAGAGGCTGCGCCGGAGCCTGATAAGGCCGATATTCGCCGTAGATTTTCCCGTTTTCTCCGCGCTTTGCGCGCCCGGGCGGAATGCGCCGCTGAGGCCGCTTCGATTCGTTATAGGTCTTCCAGATCAGGTAGATGGCAACCGGCCACAGCCCGATCGAGAACAGCACCACAATGGCGATGATCCGCCCAACCGGCAGATCATCAGGCTTTTTAGGGTTCGGTTCAATGGGGGAATAATAATTCATAACGCACCACGCCTCAATGTCGGTTCTAAATTATGCCTGCTCTCGCATACGAATAGTCGATTTGATCTGTTATTAGTATAGCATGTTTACAAAAATAAACAAACCGTAATATTTGTAATTGCGACAAAAATACCTTATAATAAAAGCATCTGCAAGGAGGCGTGACATGAGTATTTTTTACCCGCATGAGCGGCATCCGACGATTCTGGATATCTCCCCCAAAACCATCGCCGAAAGCGGTTTTCGCGGCGTGATTCTCGATGTGGACAACACGCTGACCACCCATGACAACCCCGTGCCGTCCGACGGTGTTCTGGCCTGGCTGCAAGCGGCGCGCGAGGCGGGCTTAAAGCTCATCATTCTATCGAATAATTCCGCCGCGCGGGTCAGCCTGTTCGCGGCGCTTTTAGGGCTTGATTTTGAATCCAACGGCAAAAAGCCGCTGCCTACCGGCTACCGGCGGGCGCTTACCCGGCTTGGGCTTTCAAATAAAGAGGCGGTCGCCATCGGCGACCAGATTTTTACCGACGTGCTCGGCGCGCGGCTGGCGGGCATCTATTGCATCTTCGTCAACCCGATTGAGCCGGAGCATACCCGATTTTTCAGATTCAAGCGCTGGCTTGAGCGCCCGATTCTCTCGGGCTTTGAAAGGAGAAGGCAACATCAATAATCAATTAAAAGCGCGTTTCGGCCCCGCCGGCAGCGCCGACAGCTTTGCCCAAATGGGCTATAAAAAAACCGAGCAGATGCCCGAATATCTGACCCAAAT
>DALYYK010000713.1:0-1052 GCA_031983305.1 Candidatus Fimivivens sp.
ACGAGGTGAATCGACTATTGAAAATGTCACTACCCGAGGCACCCGGGTATGGGATAGAGGAGCCGAATCAGATCAAAAAGCAAAGGATTTTTGACGCGCTGGGTCCCAAGGATGTCGACACAAAGGCTAACGGAACTCGCGTGGGGCAATTGGAGGATGGAAGTCGAGTGATTGATAGGAATTACTCCAAGGATGGACGGCCGACGCTGGAGATTCAGCGCCCGGATGGTCGAACCACCGATGAGTTTAGATATGGGAAGAAGCCATGATGGGACAGCTTTCTGCAAATTTTGAAGAGTGGCGACCTGACGGAATGGATAAGGATTACTCGTGGAATGTGGGGGAAGTTAGATATTCGATTGACGGATCTCTGACTGTAGATTTGTTCGATAATACGGGAAGGAAGGCGTGGATTCTGATGTTCGCAACGCCGTTGACCGTTCGAATTGCTCAGGAGGGAAGTCTCCAGGAATACTGGGAGTCAGGAGTAGTGGTGCCCGGGCATAACCTGATGCGTGCAACCAGCTCATCGTTGCTGACGTGGTTGGAGAATTCGAGCGGTGGTGTTCATTCTTCGGGCAATATGGCGCATTATGCGGTTTTCTCCGACGATGTCTGCGTTGAAGTTCTCTCGCGTGTTGTGCCTTATCTTATGAGTGCGGATGCCTAGTTGAGGACGATCTTCATCCAATCACCGTCTCGCACCTGTCCTAAGTTGGCCTTGTCGCCACTTATGGACCCTCCGCCCGATGTCATCGGCTCTCACCGCGCATCGTTCTCACAGCAGAACCCCGTGATCGCCCCTATGAGCTCAGAGACGCTCGGGTTCGCGGCCTGATTCTTCGCGTGCGGCGCTCTGGGCACAAGGCCCTGCCCAATTCCACGTCTCATTTTCCAATCAAGTAGGGTGAGATACGGCACATGAACGAGCACCGATGAGACACTTTTCAACATCTCAAGGGCAAGTATGTAACGCTGACCGTCGAGGATGAGCAGCTTCAGGTTGGAACTGACGATAGATGGTCGCTTCATATTTATAGCGGATACACGCT
>DALYYK010000714.1:0-1050 GCA_031983305.1 Candidatus Fimivivens sp.
GGGCGAAGGATTTTAATCCTTCGCCCTCGGCGCTTTTATTGATTTTGCGCTTATCCCTGCGTGGTTTCATATGGCCAGTCGATGATGCCCCCGATATCGTAAACGTGGTTATAGCCCATCTCGACGAGTTTTCTCGCGGCCGCCTCGCTGCGTCTGCCGCTGCGGCAGTAGACAAAGATGACCTGCCGCTTGTCCGGCAGCTCGGCCTCGGCACGTTGTTCGAGCTCATAATCGGGGATCAGCACCGACCCGGGGATGCGCTTTTCCTGATACTCCTGTTCGGTGCGCACATCAAGCAGGACGTAGGTGCTATCCTCGGTTTGGGCAAATTCGCCCATCATCTGTTTGGCGTTTTCAGCACTCATTTTAGTATAGACCGGCTCCATCGTACACCAGCTTACATTCTTCTGAGGAATAATCTGGTCGGCATCCTGCTTTTGCGCAAGCTGTATGCCGCGCCGCAGCGCTTCTTCGTCGATCATGCCGCCCGCCCGGGCCGCAAGATTCCCGTTTCGGTCGATGAAATAGGTGGTCGGAAAGCCGGTAACGCCATAAGCATTGGTTCCCTGTATCCCCTGATCGTCAAAATAAACCGGGAAGGAATAGCCCTTATCGGCATAGTACTTCTCGCCCTTGGCGCGTGTCTCTCGCGCGCCGTCGGTCACGTTGAGCATCACAAAGGTGACCTCATCGCCAAGCTCCTTGTAGACGGTATCAAAATCCGGCATTTCCTGCACGCAGAAGCCGCACCAGCTCGCCCAGAAATTGAGCACGATCGGCTTGCCCTTGAGGCTGTCCAGCGTCAGCGTATTGCCCGCAAGATCGGTCATCGTAAAGTCGGGGGCCGCTGTGCGCTCGGGCTTTTGATCGGTCTGCCCGCCCTCGGACGGCACAGAATCGGCCTGTGAAGAGGATGCCAACTGCAAATTATCATTTGAATAGTTTTGGCCCAACGCCCCATAACCCCAATAGGCCGCCGCAATTATGCCGCAGAGCAGCAAAACGGTGAGGCCCAGTTTTTTATTTTGCGTCATCATAATGCCCCTTTCT
>DALYYK010000715.1:0-1050 GCA_031983305.1 Candidatus Fimivivens sp.
GTCTGTAGTGGAAACAATCTTGGCCCGTAGCGCGCTATGGGTGTCGGGGGAATCCTGACCGCCTATCAGGACATTCCCGACTGGAGTTGCTCCGCGCAAAGGAGATTATGCGTTCGGGGCTCATCGCTAAAAAACTAAATACTGTGGCCCCCTGTCGGTTATGTGCTCGCCTCGCTTTATCCCTCTTGGAGAGAAGGCAATGAAGCTACGAATCGCGCTGGTGCTAGTGCCGCTGTTGATGCTTGCGTATCCAGCTTTTGCAGGAAAGCTGATTGAAGGAAGTGGAAAGACGAGCGAGCAAGCCTGCTGGAACTACAACCGGAACGCCAACAGGCACGCCTATGACCGTGATAGCTGTTGGGGCAGGTGCAAGGTGGAAAGAACGACCCAGAGTAACGGGATCTACAAGTACGTCTTCAACAATCCGAATCATGGAGGTAGCTGTCCAAAGGCCAAGTACGATGGTGGCAGCGGCTTCTCGGACCCGGAGTTTGTGAGGCGGTTCCCGCCGCCGGACGGGATCCCAAATCCCTATCCCCCGCAACAAAGTCCGCCGGGCGGGCAGGTCGGCTTCATTGTTGAAAGAGGAGTGCCAAGGGAGAACTATGCGACTTTGAGGATCTGGAATCTCTCAAACAAGCCCGTAACTTTCTACTGCACCATCTTGCTTTCCCCCGGGGGACCCACGCATACAATTGAGGAGGTGACGCTTCAGCCGAGCGCGGTCTTTCACAAGGAGTATCACCGATGGGAAAGTACGAGCTGGGACGGAATCTGCAACTCAGTCTGATTGTTGCGGTCGCGATTTTAATGAGTCTTTCAGGGTGCGCTGCGAGTGCGGCGAGATACCAAAGCACCTTGCCGATAGAGGAGAACAGTTGCGTCCAGCATTGCAGCCTGAACTACTCCGCCTGCATGAGCACCGCAAACAGTCCTGAGGCCCGCCGGGAGTGCATCGATAGTCGCGACATGTGCATGCAAGGGTGTTAAGTAACGTCGGCCGGCAGCAATTCTCCAGCTGCCGGCCGACACGGTGCGGGGCCCGCCTGT
>DALYYK010000716.1:0-1043 GCA_031983305.1 Candidatus Fimivivens sp.
TTACTTCACGAAGGCTCAGGAGCTTTCACGAGAAGCCCATCTGTTCGGCGACAGCGCGAAATGGGCCATGGCAATGCTGTTGTTACGGAGGGCGCACCAGTGAAACTTTCATGGCGAGCCAAGCAGGAAGTCGAGGAGATCATGAAAAACCTCTCCGAAACCGATTTAGAGCGCATCGGCGATGAAGTCGACGCGATGATGGATCAGCACAAGATTAACCCGCTGATGACAGCACTGTGCGCGTTTTTGCCGAAACATTTCGATTACCCCGCTGTCGAGCTGGTCGACGAAGACGACGAGCAGTACGAAGCAGCCGAAAAATTCCTGCGCGATGCGCTTGTGAAGGTAGCTAAGCGGGAAATGGCTATTTCCATCTGGAAAAACAAAAACAGCTATGACGAGGTAGCGTGATGACAACTGCATTAACAACGATGGCCGGCAAGCTGGCAGAACGACTTGGAATGGACCCCGGCACTGACCTGATGAACACGCTGAAGAACACGGCGTTTAAAGGTGGCAACGTCACGGATGAGCAGTTCACCGCCCTGCTCATTGTTGCTAACCAGTTCGGCCTCAACCCGTGGACGAAAGAAATTTACGCCTTCCCTGATAAGGGCGGCATCGTACCTGTCGTTGGCGTTGATGGCTGGGCGCGCATCATCAACGAGCACCCGCAGTTTGATGGCATGGAGTTCATTTACGACAAGGAAGAAGGCGCCAGCACCTGCAAGATTTACCGCAAAGACCGCAATCACCCGACCGTAGTTACCGAATATATGGCCGAGTGTAAGCGGAATACGCAGCCGTGGCAGTCACACCCTACCCGCATGCTTCGCCACAAGTCGCTTATCCAGTGCGCGCGTATGGCATTTGGTTTCGCCGGCATCTTTGACCAGGACGAAGCTGAGCGGATTATCGAGAGCACTCCTGCAGGCGTTACCGCGGGAAAAGAAAGTGACGGCCGCCGTCCAGCTCTGATTGCGAAATGCGAAGAAGCAGCGCAAATCAGCCTGGAAATTTTCGCTGAGACATGGAAGAGCCTT
>DALYYK010000717.1:0-1042 GCA_031983305.1 Candidatus Fimivivens sp.
CAACGGTAACAACGACTTTGACTACTTGCGCCAAGCGGACTCGATCTACCTGAACAACTCCATTCAGTACAGTGATTTCAACTCACCTAAAGAGCAGTCCTGGATGCTGCGCTACGACCTGAACATGGCGGAGTACGGCATACCCGGGCTTACTTTCATGACCCGCTACGCCCGCGGTTGGGGCGCCGATTACAGCAATGCGAACGAGGTGTACATGCGCCAAGACGATAACGGTGCGCCGCTGACGGGACAGAACCGCTGGGAACGCGACGTCGAAGCCCGCTACGTTGTACAGACTGGCTCTCTCAAGGATTTGTCTCTGCGGGTGCGCCAGGCTACCACGCGGGCGACTGCTTTCGAGTCCGACCTCGATGAGGTCCGATTCATAGCCGAGTACCCGCTCTCGATCTTGTGAAACACCATGAGCAACACCACATCTTCTTTAGTTTTGCTCCCTTGGTTTGAAGATGTGTTTCAGGCGCCCATCAGGGCGCCTTTTTTTGCGTAAGTACTGCTTACGCAGCGAGCCAGATGACTGGCAGGTTACAAAATTTGTAAGGCAGCTTCCCAGCGCTCCTGCCGCGCTAGACTGTTCCCACCCCGGCCTACGGCGGCATATGTCAGATTCTTTAGAACAGTTCCGACCAAGTCGCTCCGTCTTGACTTTGTAGCCACTTGATGGATGTTTTTTTGGCGCCCCGTCAACTAGAGTTACCTCAAAATATGCGCATTTTGGTTGTAGAGGACGAAGTAAAAACTGCGGAATATCTGCAGCAGGGTCTTGCCGAATCTGGTTACCACATAGATCGAGCGGATGATGGTCTCGATGGGTTTCATCTGGCGCTGCAGAACGATTATGACCTCGTGCTACTTGATGTGAATTTGCCAACCATGGATGGGTGGGAGGTGCTCGAGCTCATCAGACGGCGTAAGCAGACTCGCGTGATCATGCTGACAGCGAATGGCCGCTTGGACGAAAAGGTCCGCGGTCTGGAACTTGGCGCTGACGACTATATGGTTAAGCCGTTCCAGTTCCCCGAGT
>DALYYK010000718.1:0-1042 GCA_031983305.1 Candidatus Fimivivens sp.
CCATAATGTTCCAGTGGCCTGCTGTCGGTACCGGGTTGTTCACCATTGATACGTCAAGCACATATGGCTTGTTTGATTCAATCGCTTTAAGCAGTGCCGGTTTGAATTCTGCCGCTGATCCGATTTTTATGCCTTCCACGCCATAGGCCCTGGCAATTGCCGCATAATCCGGCGAATAAGGTTCACCATCCTTGATAAAGAGCGTGCCAAAGGTGGTGTCATAATGTGCTTTTTCAAGGCCTGCAATGGTTCCAAAGGCATAGTTATTCATGATAACAAAGATAGCCGGTATATTCTCAATTGCCGCCGTAGCCAGTACTGCCGGGTTTTGACCGAACCCGCCATCGCCGATGAGCGAAATTACCACTCTGTCCGGAGCTGCCACTTTTGCACCAAGCGCTGCCGGTGAACCAAACCCCATAGTCGCCAGCCCACCTGGTGTCAGGATGGAACCCGGTTCATAGATGGGAAACTGTTGACCAACACCGTTTTTATTCCAGCCTACATCAGTCGTGATAATGCCATTACGTGGCAGTACCTCTCTCACATCTGCCAGGATGCGCTGCGGACTCATCGGGAAAGCATCACTTTCTTCCAAGGGCTTATTGCCTGCCTTAAAATCTTTGCGATAAGCGCTGATCTCTGCCTTAAGCGCTTGGTTTTCCCTGGCAGCTGGATACAGCTTTTTGGCCACCCGGGTTAGAACGGTCAAGGCTTGCTTTAGATCGGCTACTGCGCCTATTTCAACAGGATAGTTCCTGCCGATTTCACTTGCATCAATGTCAATGTGAATTAGCTTGGTAGCACTAAAGTCAAAGGTATACTCGGGATACCACGAACTGCAGTCCGCTTCTTTAAAGCTGGTCCCTAATCCAAGAATATAATCGGCTTGCCGGCATTTATCATTGATGAATTTCGTTCCCCAAAAGCCAGTCATTCCTAAGGTAAATGGATGGTCATCAGGCAATGCTCCTTTACCCATCAGGCTGTGAGCAACAGAAATACCCATATGGTCGACGAAATCTTGCAGTTCTTGTGCCGC
>DALYYK010000719.1:0-1041 GCA_031983305.1 Candidatus Fimivivens sp.
CCGGTGATCGACACGACGCCGACGACCAGTCCTACCACCGCGCAGGCGATGGCCACGCTAAGCCCCTGCTTGGCGCCGGAAATCAACGCGGCTGCCAACTTCTTGATGCTCAAGCGGCTGGACTTTTTGAAAAAGCTGATGATTACAAGGCCGACAATGCTGAAAAACGCCGAGTAAGCCGGGGTAAAGTTCATCATCAGCAGCACGATGAGCAGGATAATCGGAATAATCAGATGTCCGCTCTTTTTAAGCTCCTCCCCCGCGTTGGGCAGACGATCTTTAGAGATGCCCAAAAGGCCGAGGCGCTTGGCTTCAAGGTCGACATTAATCCAAAGCGAGACATAGTAAAGAATAGCGGGAATCAGCGCCGTAATCATGATAAAGCGGTAAGAAACGCCCAGATATTCCGCCATAATGAAGGCGGCCGCACCCATGACGGGCGGCATGATCTGACCACCGGTGGAGGCGACGGCCTCGACAGCGCCCGCGTAGTAATTTTTATAACCCAAGCTCTTCATCAGCGGGATGGTAAACGCGCCGGTCGTCACAACGTTGGCTGCCGCCGAGCCGTTGATCATGCCAAGCAACCCCGAGGTGATGATCGAAACCTTGGCCGGGCCGCCGACCTTATCGCCCGCGATTGCCATCGAGACATTGGTAAAAAATTCGCTGAGGCCGGTCTCAGAGAGGAACGCGCCGAACAGAATGAACAGAAAGATAACCGTCGCGGAGGTTCCCAGCGGAATGCCGTAAATGCCCTCGGGCGAGATGTACATATGCTCGGCGAGGCGCTTGATGCTAAAGCCACGGTGCATCAGCGGGCCGGGCAGGTGCGGGCCAAAATAGGCATAGCACAAAAAGATGATAGCCAGTATGCACATTTCGTTGCCGACGCATCTGCGCGCCGCTTCCAAGACCAGTATGACGGCTAAAATGGCCATGAAAATATCGGTGGTGCGCATAACGCCTGCGCGTTTTGAAATGGTGTCAATATAAATGAACAGATAGAGGTTCACCATAACGCTGGCCGCGGCCAGAATA
>DALYYK010000720.1:0-1038 GCA_031983305.1 Candidatus Fimivivens sp.
CGGCGTCCTCGATGATCAGTGTGTTACAGTTGGGCACGTCGACGCCCGTTTCGATGATGGTTGTGCAGACAAGAATGTCGGTTTCGCGGTCAACAAGCGACTGCCAAATTTTCGAGAGCTGCTCTTCGGTCATCTTGCCGTGCGCGGTGGCGATGCGCGCCTCGGGCAGCATCTCGCGCAGGCGGGCGGCGCAGCCGTCGATCGATTCGGTGCGGTTGTGCAGATAGAACGCCTGACCACCGCGCCGCAGCTCGCGTTTTAAGGCCTCGCCGATCACGAGCCAGTCGTGTTCCATCACATAGGTCTGTACCGGGTGGCGGTCCTGCGGAGCCTCCTCGATGATCGACATGTCGCGGATGCCGCTCATCGCCATTGAGAGCGTACGGGGAATCGGCGTCGCCGACAGCGTCAGCACATCCACCGATTCGCGCAGCTGCTTAAAGCGCTCCTTATGCGCGACGCCAAAGCGCTGCTCCTCGTCGATGACGCAGAGGCCGAGGTCTTTATATTCCACATCCTTTTGCAGCAGACGGTGGGTGCCGATGACGACATCGACCTCGCCGGTTTTAAGCTGGCGGATCACTTCGGCCTGCTGTTTCGGGGAACGAAAACGCGAGAGCAGCTCGATGCGGATCGGAAAGCCCTCCATACGCTTAGTGAAGGTCTGGTAGTGCTGCCATGCGAGAATAGTCGTGGGTACCAGCACGGCGCACTGCTTGGAGTCGTTGACGCATTTAAAGGCGGCGCGCAGTGCAACCTCGGTCTTGCCAAAGCCTACGTCGCCGCAGAGCAGACGGTCCATCGGGCGGGGGGACTGCATATCCTGCTTGATCTCGACGATGCAGCGCAGCTGATCGTCGGTTTCATCATAGGGGAAGCGCAGTTCGAAATCGCGCTGCCAGTCGGTATCCTCCGAGAAGGCAAAGCCGGATGCGACAAGGCGCTTTTTGTAGAGCGCCGTCAGCTCCTCGGCCATATCGGCAACCGCCGCGCGCACCCGGGCGCGGGTCTTTTGCCACTCGGGCGAGCCCAGGCGCG
>DALYYK010000721.1:0-1034 GCA_031983305.1 Candidatus Fimivivens sp.
GCCCAGGCGCGCGCGCCGTTTCACCGATCGAGGAGCTCGAACGGGTGGCGCCGGTTGTCGAGGCGATCGCTCGCGAACTCGATGTGGTGATCTCGGTTGATACCTCCACGCCAGCCGTGATTCGCGAAAGTGCACGACTCGGCGCCGGCCTGATCAACGATGTCCGTTCACTCTCTCGTGACGGCGCGCTGGACGCCGCTGCCGACACTGGCCTGCCGGTGTGCTTGATGCACATGCAGGGCGAGCCTTCCAATATGCAAAACGATCCGCGCTATGACGACGTGACGGTCGAAGTGTTGGCATTTCTTCGTGAGCGGATGGCGGTTTGTGTGGCTGCGGGCATCGCTGCTGAGCGGATTGTTCTCGATCCGGGCTTTGGCTTTGCAAAAAACCTGTCGCACAATCTCAGTCTGTTCAAGCATATGGGGCAGCTGCACGCATTGGGACGACCTTTGCTGGTAGGTGTCTCGCGAAAGAGCATGATCGGGCAGACGCTGGGACGTGATGTGGCGCATCGCCTGTCTGGAAGCCTGGCGCTCGCTGCGTTGGCCGTTGCCAATGGTGCTCGCATTTTGCGCGTGCATGACGTGGCGGAAACCGTCGATGTGGTTCGAATGATTGCCGCGGTGCAAGCGGCCGAATAGGGTTTTTTATGGGTAGAAAATATTTTGGCACCGATGGCATTCGTGGCCATGTAGGGCAGTTCCCGATTACACCGGACTTCATGCTCAAGCTTGGCTGGGCCGCCGGGATGGCTTTTCGCAAGCACGGCAAGTGCCGGATCCTGATCGGTAAGGACACTCGTATCACCGGCTACATGTTCGAGTCGGCGCTGCAGGCGGGGCTTTCGGCGGCCGGTGCGGACGTGTTGCTGCTTGGGCCCATGCCTACACCTGCGGTGGCCTATCTGACTCGAACCTTCCATGCCGACGCAGGCATCGTGATCAGCGCTTCGCACAATCCTCATCATGACAACGGCATCAAGTTCTTTTCCGGGCGGGGTACGAAGCTGCCGGACGAGGTTGAGCTGATGA
>DALYYK010000722.1:0-1033 GCA_031983305.1 Candidatus Fimivivens sp.
AAATCGCATTGACGCCGTCGATTTAAATTCCTAAAATAATTTGTAAACCTATTAATCCACCCAAGGAGGAATCCGCATGCCGGAGAATAATCCGCTGCTGTCGGCGAGCGAGCAAAGTGCGCTGGAGCAAAAGGCGCAGCAGCTGCTCGAAGAAAAGGACTCGGAGGCCAGAACCCGCGCTTATACCGGCCCGTTTGCGACCGTCGTGACGACGCTATTGGTCGTCTGGACCGTCTTCCAGCTCTATTATAACACGATCGGCGCGATGAGTGCGATCAATCTGCGTGCTTTTCACTGCATTTTTCTGCTGTGCTTTACGTTTTTGCTCTTCCCCGCCGCCAAACGCGAGCGGCGCACCCGCGTGCTGCCCCCGGTGTGGGATGTGGCGCTTATCGCGCTCTCGATCGGCACCTTCGGCTATCTGATCTTGAATTATACCCGCTTTGCCGCCACCGGCGGGCGCGGCACCCAAACCGATTTAATCGTCGCGGGGCTGGCATTGCTCGTCGTGTTTGAGGCGGCGCGCCGCGCCTCGGGCAACCTTGCATTCCTGGCGCTGGGCTTTTTGGCCTATAACTTTTTGGGGCAATATATCCCCGGGCGGTTGGGGCACAACGGCTTTACGCTCAAGCGTGTGCTGCTGACCCAGTTTTGGGGCACACAGGGCGTTTTGGGCGTTGGCATCGGCGTTTCTGCGACCTACATATTCCTGTTTGTGCTGTTTGGCGCGTTTTTAAAGCATAGCGGCTTTAGCCAGTTCATCAACGACATCTCGCTGACACTTGTCGGCCAGACCCCCGGCGGCCCGGCGAAGGTCGCGGTCTTGGCCAGCGCGCTGATGGGCATGATCAACGGCAGCGCCATCGCAAACGTTGCGACGACCGGCACCATCACGATTCCGCTGATGAAGCGTACCGGCTACAGCAAGGAGTTCGCGGGCGCGGTCGAGGCGGTGGCCAGCACCGGCGGCCAGTTCTGCCCGCCGATTATGGGCGCGGTCGGCTTTGTCATGGCCGAATTTTTAGGCGTCAGC
>DALYYK010000723.1:0-1029 GCA_031983305.1 Candidatus Fimivivens sp.
AGCCGGACGCCAAAACGTCCGGCTTGTGCCTTCAGGCGACGCCCGGCGGGATCATGTCCTTGCCGTAGTCGCGCAGCTTCTCGAGGTTTTCCGGTTTCATGTGTTCCGGAATGTCCGTGGCGCTTTCATCACGCTCGTCACGCTCATCGATATCAGGCTTCTCAGGCTCGTTCATGGCGTCCTCCGTCAGATTGCGTTCTCTTCCCAGATTAGCTCACCGTCTTCACTGATCTCCCGAACCTTGGTCAGGGCCGCCTCGGCAGCGACATCGGCTTCGGACGCGAGATCATACCGTCGGCCATTGGCGACCTTGAATACGTGGGCATTTTCGTCGCTATCACGCCGCTTGACCGCGATCACCGCCTCGAATCCCTCATCGGCGGGAACGGCCGACGAAATGGCCTCATGGTTTTCGAAATGCTTGCGTGCCATACATGACCTCATCGTTGCGATTGTGAACAATGGACAACGTTCGGAGCGAAAAAGGTCGACCGCCGTACCGCCACTGAACCGAGCACCGTCGCAGCGACTCCATCTTTTAACAGTCGACGAGACCCTGACCATGGCCATGAACGAGACCTATACCGCCAGCGCACCTTCACGAGAAGAAATCGACGCCCTCGACGGCTTCACCCTGATCGAATTCGGTACCGACTGGTGCGGTCACTGTCGCGCCGCGCAGGCGCCATTGGCCAGTGTTCTGGCCGGCAAGCAGCTGCGTCATCTGAAGATCGAGGATGGCCCGGGACGTCCACTCGGGCGCTCATTCCGCGTCAAACTCTGGCCGACCCTGATCCTGATGCGTAACGGCGAAGAACTGGGCCGCGTGGTCCGCCCGACCAGCGCCCAGCCGATCGAGGCGCTGCTGCGTAACATCGAGGGCGCGACAAGCGGCTGACCCTCACCAGGACACAGCCCCCTCTGGCAAGCGGCAGGCTTCGCCTCATCGTGGCATAATCCGCGGTCCAGTTTGGCCGGAGAAAGCGGAGCCTGTTATGCCTGAACGAAACAACGGACTGTGCCTGTATG
>DALYYK010000724.1:0-1027 GCA_031983305.1 Candidatus Fimivivens sp.
TGCTTGGACACGTCGTCGACTTCATTCTGGTGCATTGGCAGAACCGCTGGTATTTCCCAGCGTTCAACATCGCCGACAGCGCCATCACGGTAGGCGCTGTGATGCTGGCTCTGGACATGTTCCGTAGCAGTAAAACGAGAGAAATGGCAAATGACTGAACAGCGTATCGGTCCGGACACGCAGGTTACCCTGCATTTCGCGCTCAGCCTGGAAAACGGCGAGCAGGTCGACACCACCTTCGACAAGCAGCCGGCGACGTTCAAGGTCGGAGATGGAAATCTGTTGCCCGGATTCGAGCAGCAACTGTTCGGACTTAAATCCGGGGACAAACGGACCTTCCATATCGCGCCGGAACAGGGCTTTGGCCAGCACAACCCGCAAAACGTGCAAACTATGCCGCGGAGTCAGTTCGAGGATATGGACTTGTCCGAGGGCTTGCTGGTGATCTTCAACGATGCGGCCAAGACTGAGCTGCCGGGTATCGTCAAACAGTTTGACGACCGTCAGGTCACGGTCGACTTCAACCATCCCCTGGCGGGCAAGGCGTTGAACTTCGAAGTGGAAATATTCGAGGTCAAACCCGTCTGAGTTTTTCGGTCGCCCGCACGCGGCGCCTCAAGGGCTGTTTGCGGACGACCATGATGCTTCGCTAGTTGCCGGTCCGCTGCTATCCACCATAGCGCTATTCGCAGTCGATACACTTCACAACTCACCCGCCCCGAGCGTCGAGAGGCCATATGCAAATCAAACTCGCCAATCCGCGTGGCTTTTGTGCCGGTGTCGACCGGGCCATCGAGATCGTCAACCGTGCGCTGGAAGTCTTCGGGCCGCCGATCTATGTGCGGCACGAGGTCGTGCACAACAAGTTCGTGGTCGAAGATCTGCGCGAGCGGGGCGCCATCTTCGTTGACGAACTGGATCAGGTGCCGGATGGCTTCATCGTCATCTTCAGCGCCCACGGTGTGTCCCAGGCAGTACGGATGGAAGCGGACAAACGCGGCCTGAAGGTGTTCGACGCCACCTGTCC
>DALYYK010000725.1:0-1027 GCA_031983305.1 Candidatus Fimivivens sp.
TGTGATGCACTAGAAATTAATTTTTTGCTCCTCTCGAGATTTAGCCGAGTGCGGTAGCCGTGCCTGAAAGCCTCGCCAGCACTGGCATTCACAGGGCAAGGCGTGTCCTGGAGCAACAAAAAAATGGGCGGCTATAACCACCACTGGCGGTAGCTTTGCGCGATGAAAAGTTGTTGGCCCATGGAACGGTTTTCAGCTATCGCCTTTAAAAACAACCATTCTCCAGCAATAACTAAGCCATTAAAATCACGCAACATGTTTCGCTGCGTCATGGCTTATCAGCTCGCTGCACTGTTTTATTCGACGAACAATCTCGCGGAGCTCATCGTGAATACATCGTTTCGCAGCATCGATATTGATTCATATAAATTGATTGCACATGAAATGACCACCAAGGGTAGTTGCTGCGTTGCCAACTTTCTTACCCCTCAGCAACTCTCTGAATTACAGGAACAGATCCGGATCGATGCCGACAAACATAACGGCCAATATTTCGCACACCATGGCGGAAGCGAGATCGAAAGCTCGCTATTGGGCGTCCTAGGCGCTGCGCCGGAGTTTCGGCAGCTGCTGGCGAGTCTCTATCACGCAGCGGCCGGGAAATCCGCCTTCAGCGACGAAGTACTGAAAGTGTTGCGCTGCGTGCGAGGGAATTCCGGTCGACGCGAATCCAACTGCTTTCATTACGACGCCAGTCTTGTGACCGTTTTGTTACCGATCGAGATACCCCAGAACGGAACCGATCGGGGCGATCTGATCATGTTCCCTAATCTGCGCCCGGTACGCTCGAACGTACTGTTCAACGTATTGGAAAAGGCACTGCTGCAGAACGCGCTGAGCCGTAAGTTGATAACTGCAGCCATTCGTCGACGCCTGTTGAAGCCCAAAAAACTCCAGTTGGTTCCGGGCAATCTGTATCTGTTCTGGGGCTACCGCACGTTGCATGCAAACGAGCCCTGCGATCCCGCCAGCCGCCGCGCAACCGCCATCTTTCACTTCGGCGACCCGCACGCCGGCAGCCTTGCGA
>DALYYK010000726.1:0-1026 GCA_031983305.1 Candidatus Fimivivens sp.
TTTTGATGCAGTCGTTATAAAGGCCCGCTGTCTTCTCGCTGATGCCGGTGAGAGAGGCGGCCACCGTGTCGGTGGCGGCGGTCTGCTCTTCGATGCCCGACATAATATGCTGCATGTTGTCGTTGATGCCTTCTACCGCCTGATTGATCTTTAAGACATTGTCCGATAGAATATCGACATTGCTGCGGCAGCCGTGAAATTTGTCAGCAATCTTCGCGATGGCATCGGACGAGGCCCTGATGCCGCCACTCATGACATTGAGCTTCTGCTCGATATAGCTGGCCGATTGTGCCGAGCTTTGCGCCAGCTTTTTAATCTCCCCCGCCACGACCGCGAAGCCCTTGCCCGCTTCGCCCGAGCGTGCCGCCTCGATCGAGGCGTTGAGCGCCAGCAAATTGGTCTGGCTTGCAATCGAGCTGATCAGGTTGGTCAGCGAATCAATTTCGCTGGCCTGCCGGTTGAGGTCTTCAATCGTTTTATGCGCCTCTCGAATATCATCATACGCCTCGTGAATGCCCTGAAGCGTCTGTTCTGAAAGCGCCTGTCCGTGCAGCGCCAGCCCGGTCGTATCCTGCGCGAATTTGGCCGATTGCTGCACAAGCTCAGATACCTGCTCAATGGCCGCGGCATTTTCCTCGCCCGCTGCCGAAATGGCCTCGACCATCTGCCGCTGCTCCTGAACATCGAGAATCATCTGCCGGACAAAATCCATGCCCATAATATTCTGCATCAGCGAATTGAGCTGGACGGTGATGTCATGGTGCTCCCGACAGTTCATCTCCTTGGCGCGGGACATCGCTTCACCCACAAATTGCAGTCTGGGATCGAGCTGGGCTGTGTCGTCGCCTGCATATTGTTGCAAGACTTGCTCAAGATAATTTTCTAGTTTGACATGAGAAATTTTTTCAAGTTTTAATTTTTGTATCATATCCTGTTCCCTTTCAGCTGTCTGGTGTTACTGCGATATGAATGCCCCATTTTTAACATAATTTGTATAATATCATTTTATTGTATTTGTCGAATCCT
>DALYYK010000727.1:0-1026 GCA_031983305.1 Candidatus Fimivivens sp.
CGTATTTACAATGGTGTTGTTAAAAAAATGGTCGGCCATCGGCATCCAAAGCGACCCTGAAAGCTTGGTCAACAGGCAAAACTTCACACCGGTGACGCCGGTGGTCAACACCAGCAGTGCCGCCATCGCCACAGCCTGTGCCACATTCATCTCGCCGTCGATAAAGCCGCGCACCGGGGCGGCGATATGCCACAGGCCGAACAAGGCCGATGAAAGCGCCGCGGCCGCCGCAAAAGTATACCGGCGTTCGGCCAGACGGATGAACAGGCCGCGAAACAGCCCTTCCTCCATCACCACATTGATGATGTTGCCAATCAGACAAAAAGCCCAAAACATCCATATAGTCCCCCCGCTCTGGCGTTCGCCGAGCGTATATCCAGTGACATAGCCTTGCAACACGGGCGCATGGCCGCTTTTTGTCTGGATAAAAAGCTCGGCCCCGTAGGCGATCGCGAAGGACACCGCCCCGAGCAGCAGCCCATAAAGCATTTTTTGCAATGCCGCCTTTTTTGCAAAACCAATATCACGCGGGTTGAGCATAAAATGGTGCGCGGCTATTGCCAAGAGCAGAATGCCCGCCAGCTTGTGGACAAAGGCCTCTCCAAAAATACTCTGATCGGTGCGCAAAATTATATACTCCGCCGCCCGCAGAATACCGCAGGCCGCATAGAGCGCCGCAATCGGCTTGACCGGATTTAAACGTGATAGGATTGGCATAACACACTCCTTTTACGCCAAGCGGTTTTAACCGGTGGGGTACAAACGCCGCATAGCCGCGCTAGGGCGGAAGACAGCAGCCCGCCTCGGTTCCTACCGAAGTACAAGCCCCACCGGGCAGTGGTCGCTGCCTTGTATATCGGCGTAGATGCGGCTGTCTTCAATACGGTCGACCAAGCGCTGCGAGGTGATAAAATAGTCGATACGCCACCCCGCGTTCTTCTCGCGGGCTTTAAACATATAGGACCACCAGGTATAAGCGCCGGTCTTGTCGGGATAAAGATGCCTGAAGCTATCGGTAAAGCCCGC
>DALYYK010000728.1:0-1022 GCA_031983305.1 Candidatus Fimivivens sp.
TAAAGGGCAGGTATTTTATTTGTTTTTCCTCCTGCTCCGGCTTACGGGTGCGGCTGAAATAATACAGGTCTGCTCCTAGTGCCTGAAGTCCGGCAGCAATCAGCTGACCTGAAGTGCCGAGTCCGACTATGCCTATTCGTAAGCCGGTAAGTTCTACCGGCATTTCCTGCCACTGTTTGCCGCCAAACCCATGAAGATAACGAATAAGCTCACTTGCAACATATTCAACAACGCCTTGATCACCGTAATCACGGACTCCGGACACAGTGATGTTTTTCTCGCGGGCCGCGCGTATATCGACATTGGCACTTTCTTCAGCGTAAAGGCTGCAGCACATCCCAATGTAGCGAATGGCGGGGCAGGCAGCGATAACGTTTTTTTCTATACGGATTGTATAGCTGAGCAGTACGGCATCTGCATGACTGATTCTACGAATGATTTCTTCATCACTTTTCGGAATATCTGCAAAAAGCACACCTTCTTCTGCATATTTAGAGAGCTGCAGTTTGGCCGACGGGGTCAAATTCAGGGGTTCTATGGCAACTAGTTTTTTGAACATATGATGCAACCTCCTAGAATACAATTGGAGCTACGGCATTTTGCAAAACTGCTACTACGCTCCAGGCAGCAATGGAGCTGGTGCGGGAATAAATGTTGAGTTCGGTCCGCACCTCTTCGCCTTGTATGACAATCTGATATTCATCACCTTGGAAGCCTGGTACAGCTTGTATATGCATGGCTGTATTTTCAGGACCGGCACTGGCAAGAGCAGTCGCAATTGCAACATTTACCTTAGTAGGCAGCAGGGAAATTGCTTCACTGGTTGTACCGCTGAATACTTGCCGCGGTTCTGTAATGCTCAGCAAATCATCAGTGAAAAGAGGAGTGTTTTTGAGTGAAGACGGTGCCTTTTGCGCAGCGATGGAAGCGGTAATTGGGCTCATTAATGCAGCTGTCCGCAAAACATCAAATCCACCAACTGCTCCGCTGGCGATGTATACGCGGCGCTGATATTGAGTGGC
>DALYYK010000729.1:0-406 GCA_031983305.1 Candidatus Fimivivens sp.
ATGATCCACGCAAAAATTAAATGAGTCAATATTGACTCATTTGATTTTGGTGTGAACAAAGCTAGTATCCTCTTTGAGAAAAATGAGTGTTCTAGGCAAAATACCCGCATCTGCCCGCGATAGATAAAGAGTGACCGATGGATTTAACTGCTGCCGATGAGAAATTGCTGAAGGCCCTGGCGATCGCCATCGTTGACCACCCGCGAGCCACGTTCAAAGAAATAGCCCAGGCAGCGGGGGTCAGCAAGGCGACGCTCAACAGGTTTTGCGGCACCCGCGACAACCTGATCGAGATGCTTCTGAATCATGGTTCGGTGGTTATTTATAGGGTCATTGCCGATGCCGATCTTGAGGCGGCGCCCTTGGACGCATTGCATCGTCTGATCGAAGGCCATTTGATTCACAG
>DALYYK010000729.1:416-1022 GCA_031983305.1 Candidatus Fimivivens sp.
GGGAGTTGTTGGTATTCCTCTCATTCCAGTGGCGCCCGGACACGTTTGATTTAGATGCAGGCGGCTGCCGATGGCTGCCTTACTCGGAAACGCTGGACGAGTTCTTTCTCCGCGGGCAAAAACTGGGCGTATTCCGTATCGATATCGGTGCCCCGGCGCTTACCGAAATCTTCTCCTCCTTGATCTTCGGCCTGGTAGACGCCGAGCGCCGCGGCCGTATCGCACGCGCAGGTATGGCGGCGTTGATCGAGCAATTCTTCCTGAACGGGGCTTGCAACTACCAAACTTAACGGAAAGCAACGCTCAGTTTTTTTCCAACGGGTTGGCGGTGTCCGTTTTTGGCCGACTCCGGCCTTCCATAACAGGCAGAATTGGCCGTTTCCTGCCAGTCCAGAGGCGCTCTACTGCTCAACTCGGCTTCAATCCGAGGTGAAGTGTGCTTGACCGCTCAACTTCACTGCGCTTTTACAACTAGCAACTCTGACCAATCTTTTGTGTAGGACGGAGATAGTAACTCTCGCCGCATATGGGTAACGGCACCCGCGCCATCAACTCGCCCCTTCCAGAACGTAGCGCGGAGCATGGTCCGGGAGCTCGGGTTTCAGG
>DALYYK010000730.1:0-1014 GCA_031983305.1 Candidatus Fimivivens sp.
TGTCGCGGTCGAGTCCGCGGCCGTCGTCGGCGATGGTAATGACAATTTCGCCGCCGATATTCTGCGCACCCAACGTGATGGCACCCTGCTCAGGCTTACCCTTCGCGGTGCGTTCCTCGGGCGTTTCAATCGCATGATCCATTGCGTTGCGGATCATGTGCATGAACGGATCGGCCAGGACGTCGTTGATGGTTTTGTCAATCTCGGTCTCGCCGCCAAAGGTTTTAAGCACGACCTCTTTGCCAAGCTTGCGGTTCATATCGCGCACCAGCAGGTTCATCTTCTGGAAAACGCCGGTCAGCTGTACCATGCGAATCGACATGACAATATCCTGAAGTTGGTCGGTCAGCTTGCGCAGCTGCCGCGTCGACTTGGAAAAATTGTCAAGCTGAAGGTTTTTAAGCTCGGGGCTGTTGGCCACCATCGACTCGGCGATGACGATCTCACCCATGATATCCATCAGCTGATTAAGCTTAGTCTGATTGACGCTGATCATGCTCTGCTTTCCGGCTCCGGCGGACGCAGCGCCTTTATGTACCGCCTCGCCGGCGACGCTGTCTCTGCTCGGCGCTTCGCTCGCGCCGGTGTCAAGAACCGTTGCCGCACGCTCATGCTCGGCTGCAGCGGCCGTGACCACCGCCGAAGGCGCAACGCTGTGTGTGCCGACATTTTCATATGACTTGATGTTAACCGAGCCCTCGATGACCGAATAGATATTCTCGATCGGCAGCGAAGACTTGATGTTCAGCAGCAGGCCGTTCTTAATGATATCGGCCGCGTAGTCCGAATTGGTTTCGGGGTTGGGCGGTACGCTGGTAATATCCTCGCAATAGCCCTTGAGCTGGGTAATCAGCATAAAGGCGCGGATATTTTCCATCTGGCAGCCGTCTTCAAAAAAGACCCTTATTTTGTACACGCCTCCCGCTGCCGACGCAGACGTGCTGTCCTGCGGCTTTTCGGTCTTCGGCGGCGTCTGGGGCGCTTGGGGCTGCGGCGGCGCAGCGGGCGACTCTT
>DALYYK010000731.1:0-1011 GCA_031983305.1 Candidatus Fimivivens sp.
ATATCGGTCGCCCAGACGTTGTCGTTCTTGTGGGTGTTGTTCATCTACCACAAAACCGGCGCGCGCTATAAACAAACCTTCCGGGGTTGAAGGTAGCCGGTTTCGCTGGCGACGTTTGCCGCCTGACCCAACAGGTGTTCTGATGTGGGGTGCTGCCCGGCAGCGCCGTGCATAGGGGAGACGATAACCCAATCGGCAGAGACATAAAATAGTGATCCTTCATATATTGAAAATGCAACTTAAAGGTACAGGCCGAAAGGAGCAACAGATGTATTGCGTAAGAAAAGTGACCGAGAATCTGTTTTGGGTGGGCGCCAACGACCACAAGCTCGGTTTTTTTGAGAATATGTTCCCGATCCCGCGCGGGGTGACCTATAATTCTTATCTATTATTGGACACGCACACGGTGCTGTTTGATACCGTTGACTGGTCATCGGGACGCCAGCTTTTAGAGAATATCACTTATGTGTTGCAGGGGCGCACGCTCGATTATCTGGTTCTCAACCACCTTGAGCCCGACCACGCGGCCAGCATAGAGGAGATTTTACTGCGCTGGCCCGCTGTCAAGCTCATCGGCAATCAGAAGTCCTTTATGCTGATGCGCCAGTTCGGCTTTCACATCGACACCCATGCCTGTATCGAGGTCAAGGACGGCGACACCTACAGCTTTGGCGCGCACACCGTGCGGTTCATCTTCGCGCCGATGGTGCACTGGCCCGAGGTCATGGCTACCTTTGATGAAACGAACGGCGCGCTGTTTACGGCCGACGCCTTTGGCACCTTTGGCGCGCTCGACGGCAAACTGTTCGCCGATGAGGTCAACTTTGACCGCGACTGGCTCGACGACGCCCGCCGCTACCAATCGAATATCGTCGGCAAATACGGCCCGCACATTCAAAAGCTGCTGAAAAATATCGCGGCACTGACCGATCGGGTCAAATTCATCTGCCCGCTGCACGGCCCGGTCTGGCGCAAGGATTTAGCCTACTTTATTCAAAAGTATGACCTTTG
>DALYYK010000732.1:0-554 GCA_031983305.1 Candidatus Fimivivens sp.
GGAATGTCCACCAGCATTGCGCCGCGGCGCGCTGCGAAGTATTCAGCCAGGTAGTTCGTTCCTGACAGGTCCTCCATGGCTTCCAGCTCGTGATGCTCGAAGAAACGGCAACCGTTTTTCTCATACAGGTTGTTGTTGAACTGCGTCAGGGTCATGCCCAGCGCGCCGGCCATTGCAGAACGACCGCCCGCATAGGCTTTGCACATCGCTTTTACTGTCTCTTTGATGTCTACCATCATGTTTTTCCTTTGGTAGTTACGCCTGAGCCGCTTGGGCTTTAGGCTTGTCGTAAAGGGAAGGTTCAAACTTGAGTTTCCCTTTGGTGCGAAAGGCTGCTTCGGCAGCGCGACCTTTTGGGATTAGTCCTCCAGGTCTTTTGCGCCATTGATAAAATGCTTCTGGAGATACTTTGAAAAAGGCTGCTGCCTTGCTCGGCGTACCGAAAAACTTTTCTAGATCGCTGGTAGTCATTGTCGCCTCCACTAAGAATACTTAGATAGTATTTTCTAAAATAACTTTGGTCAATAAAAACTAAGATAACTTAGCTACTTTTT
>DALYYK010000732.1:564-1011 GCA_031983305.1 Candidatus Fimivivens sp.
AGGGGATACACAGTGAGTTCTCTCGGTGGGCGCATTAGAGCGCTACGAATAGAAAGGCGGTTGACTCAGGGTCAGCTAGGGAAGGCAGTTGGCGTTTCAGATGTCACGGTAGGTTACTGGGAACGCGATCAGAACACACCTGGAGGGCTGAAGCTTTCGAAACTCGCGTCAGTTTTGGGTGTAAGTGAAACGTATTTATTATACGGTAAGGAAGACGAGTCAAACGTTGCGCCTGCTCCGATGGGATACTTGAAAGTACCTGTAATCAGCTATGTACAGGCAGGAATATGGACCCCTGAGAGCGACGCACGGAATTTAGAAGGGAATATAGATTACGTGGTAAGCACTGGTGACTTCTCACAAAGTACCTTTGCCTTAAAGGTTAAAGGGAAATCTATGGAGCCAGAGTTCGTGGAAGGAGACCTGATCCTTATCGACCCTGAGTTA
>DALYYK010000733.1:0-1009 GCA_031983305.1 Candidatus Fimivivens sp.
GGGGTAAGACTGCGCATATCTTGGAAAAATACAGCCCGAAAAAACTCTATGCCATTGATCAGGATGCTAAACGTTTAGTCCGTGTGGCAGAAAATCTGGAACGTTTACTGTTAACTGAATATGCCGACGTTGAAATTATCGCGGCTGATGCGATCACCTGGACCGCTCCGGAGCCGGTCGATTGTATCGTACTGGATGCACCATGTTCCGCAATTGGTGTGATCCGTCGTCATCCGGATATCCGCTTACTGCGTCATTCCACAGATATTCCGCAAACGGTACAGCTGCAAAAGCAGATTCTGGAAAATATGTGGCAGCAACTGAAAGTCGGTGGTACTTTGCTGTACATCACCTGTTCAATTTTGAAAGCCGAAAACGAACAGCAGATGGTCGAATTCTTTGCTCAACATGCCGATGCCAAAGAAATCAAGATCGAAGCCGATTGGGGCATCGAGCAGATTCATGGTCGTCAGTTGTTGCCGAAAGCAGATCAAGGCGACGGCTTTTTCTATTGCCGTATAGAAAAACTGCATAAGTCATGTGTTTAAAATGAAAGGCAGCGCAAGCTGCCTTTTTTTATACCTCGTGATTTAGGGAATATAAGGCTTATTGAATAAACTTAAAAATCACCAGACTGCTGGCCAATGCCGCCATGCCGCTCACCAATCCATAGACTGTTTCATGCCCTTCAGAATAGCGCTTTGCCGTCGGCAATAATTCATCCAGCGCCAGATAAACCATCACCCCACCAATCACGCCAAAGATCAGACCATAGACGGTTTCACTCATATAAGGTGCCAGAATAAAATAACCGAGCGCTGCCCCTAATGGTTCGGCCAAACCCGAAACCAGACTGGCCCAGAGCGCATAATCTTTACGGCCCGTGGCCATATATACCGGCAAGGCAATCGCCACACCTTCTGGTACATTATGAATCGCAATTGCCACCGCCAGTGGCGCACCCAAAGCAGGGCTTTCCAGTGTGGCAAAAAACGTCGCCAGTCCTTCC
>DALYYK010000734.1:0-1008 GCA_031983305.1 Candidatus Fimivivens sp.
CCGCCACTGCCGACATATATTTGCTCGCCAGCTCAAACGAGAGGCGGGTTCTCGTCGAGTTCTCATAAAAAAGCGTCACAATCGATTTACCCTGCAAATGCGAGGTCTTTTTGGTCGGGCCGACCACGACCTGCTTCATCGCCTCGGCGGTGTTTAAAATTTCGACAATCTCCTCGCGGCTGATATCTCGCAGCCCGAGCAGATCCTTTGTTTTTAATGCCATCTTTTCACCCTTTTCTGTTTGCTGCGTTTATTCCATCGATTCGATATAGACGGCGCTTTCACCGTCGAATTCCGGGATGCAGACATGCACGACCTCGTTACTCGCGGTCGGCAGGTTCTTGCCGATGAAATCCGCCCGAATCGGCAGCTCTCGGTGTCCTCGGTCGACCATAACCATCAGCTGAATGCATCTGGCGCGCCCGTTTTCCATCACGGCCTCGATCGCCGCGCGGGCGGTGCGCCCGGTGTAGAGCACGTCGTCGACCAGCACAACCCGCTTGCCCGACACCATAAACGGAATATCGGTGCCGTTGATGACCGGATGCTCGGCTAAGAGCGACAGATCATCGCGGTAAAAGGTGATGTCAAGCATGCCCACCGGCAGCTTCACCCCGTAATATTGCTCAACGAGTGCCGAGACCTTTTTGGCCAGCGGCACACCGCGCCGCTGGATGCCGATGAGCACGACGTCGTCGGTGCCTTTGTTGCGCTCAATCAGCTCGTGCGAGAGCCGCACGCAGGCGCGGTTGATATCCGCCTCATCCATAATATCCTTGCGCTTCAAACGAATCTCCCCTTTTTAAATCTAATATTAAACACCGATTAAAACTGTTCGCAACAGTTTTAAAAACAAAAAGAAGCGTCCCGCCCGCATATAATGCGGCAAGGCGCTTCTCAATATCAGTCAGAATATTGGCATTAAAAGCAAACCTTGCCGGCCTCACGGGACCGATTTAAAGGATGCTGTGCGGCAGAGTCTCTACCGCATAAAGAATTAAATTTTTA
>DALYYK010000735.1:0-1007 GCA_031983305.1 Candidatus Fimivivens sp.
GTTGGGTGCTCTTTTTTAAGTCTCCCGGCAACGACTTTGAGGTGTACAACGATTTCAACGGCCTGCTGGTCAACCTGTACCGCTGCGTGCGCGAGAAGGCGCAGGAACTCATCGGCGCGTTGCGTTATGTGCTCAATGCCCGCGCGGATTTCGACCGCATCAAAGACATGCTGGCGCGAGGGAGTCCGGCCAGCGATGTACAGAAAGCGGCTTGGTTCTATCAGATCATCCGCTATAGCTACGCGTCGGGGTTGACCAGCTTCGACAGCCAGCCCCATGATATGTGGTCCAAATTTCCGCTGATCGAGCAGGCACACAGGCGGCTTGCCAAAGTGGTTATTGAAAACAAAGATTTTGAAAAGCTCATTAAACAGTACGACCGCCCGGAGAGCTTTTTTTATTTGGATCCGCCCTATTACGCCACCGAGCACTACTACCGCAACGTGGGTGAGGACGGCTTCACCCGTCAGGATCACATCCGGCTTCGGGATACCTTGATGCAGATTGAGGGGAAGTTCCTGCTGTCCTACAACGACTGCGCGTTTATCCGGGAGCTGTACGACGCGCCGGGTATTGAGATGATCGCTTGCACACGCATCAACAACATCAAGCAGCGATACGACGGCGGCGCGCAGTTCGCCGAAATCCTCATAGCCAATTACGACATCTGGGAGCGGAGGAGAGCCGCGCCCGTGCAGATGAATTTATTTGATGACGGGGGTGATGGCTTTGATTAAATAAGCGCGCCGCCCGACTAACAACGAAAGTGAGAAGGAGAACAACGATGAACAAGAACAAAACGATTTCAGATCAGGGTTTCCACATCCCGCAGCGTCTCTTTGAGCGCTGCGGCTTTGATCGCGCCGATGAAATTACGGTGCAGGTTGACGACTATGTGATGATCATAACCAAAAGCCAGATGACGGCGCTGGAGCTCATTCGAGCAATTGAAGCGCTCAGCTCATACGCAAGCCTTTTGGCCGTCTCTCTTATCAAAGCCTGCGAGA
>DALYYK010000736.1:0-1005 GCA_031983305.1 Candidatus Fimivivens sp.
GGCCATGATTTTAGTATCTGGTTTTTCACGCTTGATCCCTCTGGCGATAGAGCCGCCGATGAGACCAAGCCCGATAAAGGCAATGGTGGCATCGCTCATTAAGACGTCCTCCCCGCAAGTTTAGCGTAAGGCTTTAACTCTTCAATTAGATTCTCAAACTGCTCAAAGGTCAGAGACTGGGGACCGTCAGACAGGGCACAGGATGGACGTGGATGGACTTCCACGATCAGTCCGTCAGCACCAACTGCTAAGGCAGCTTTGGAGATCGGCTCAATATAAGCTCGTACTCCGGTGGCGTGGCTTGGGTCAATGATGATGGGGAGATGGCTCTTCGCGCGGATAACCGGTACGGCACTGATGTCCAGGGTATTTCTGGTAGCAGTCTCGAAGGTACGGATCCCCCGTTCGCAAAGCACGATATTTGTATTTCCTTCAGAAGCGATGTATTCTGCGGCATTCAGCCATTCATCAATGGTAGCTGATAAGCCTCTCTTTAACAGAACCGGAATGCCGGCCTTTCCTGCTTCTTTTAAAAGCTCAAAATTCTGCATATTCCGCGCACCGATCTGAATCATGTCCACATATTTTACGGATGTTTCAAGAGCCCGCAGGCTTGTAACTTCGCAGACGATGTTAAGCCCGGTGGCTTCCCTGGCTTCCTTCATGTATTTCAGCCCTTCCTCCTCAAGGCCCTGGAATGCGTATGGAGAAGTTCTGGGCTTATAGGCTCCGCCGCGGAGGAACTGGGCGCCTGCTTTTTTAACTGCAAAAGCAGTTTCAAGTACCATATCGTGATTTTCAATGGCGCATGGACCTGCCATTATGGTGAGATGACCCGGGCCGATTTTTGCATTCCCAATGGTTATGACGGAATCTTCCGGATGAAATTTTTTATTCACCAGCTTGTAGGTTTCGGTCACGGCAACGATTTTGTCAACACCTTCGAACATCTCGATGTTTTTGCCCTGAAGTTTGGATTTATCTCCTACAACGCCTACTATAGTC
>DALYYK010000737.1:0-1004 GCA_031983305.1 Candidatus Fimivivens sp.
CGGTATCGGGCAAGAGCGCAGGGGATCGGATCGTCCGGAAAACCTAACTATACGAATATAGGGCGTATACGCTTTGATGCCATGGGTCGATGGTCGCCAAGCTGTGTTTGGCTTGCGGTACGTTGTGCGATGTGCCACCAGACAGGTTTAAAGAAGGATAAGTGTTGTGTTGAGGTTGGCTGAAAAACTGCGCATGCATCTGGTGCGTTTGCCCAGACGGCAGAAGCGCTTTGTCCAAGTTGGTACGGATGTGCTTCTGGTTTGGCTGGCCTTGTGGCTGGCTTTTCTCGTTCGTCTTGGTGAGGCGAATTTCGTCGAGCCGCTAGGTGGGCACGCCTGGCTGTTTGGCCTCACGCCTGTGTTTTCGATCCCGATCTTTATTCGTTTTGGTATGTATCGTGCGGTGATGCGTTACTTCGGTAATGATGCGCTGATGGCCATCGTCAAGGCGGTAACGCTCTCGGCGCTGCTTTTGTCTCTGGCGGTGTATTGGCGCACCGATGCGCCTAAACTCATTCCCCGTTCGATGGTGTTCAATTACTGGTGGCTGAGCCTGCTCTTGATCGGCGGCTTGCGCCTAGTGATGCGCCAGTACTTCATGGGCGACTGGTTTTCTCCTGATTCACCTAGCAAGTTCAAGGGCCGCGATGCGGGGCTGCCAAAGGTTGCTATTTATGGCGCCGGTGCGGCGGGCAATCAGTTGGTTGCAGCGTTGCGTCTGGGGCGCGCGATGCGTCCGGTTGCGTTCATCGACGATGATTCCAATCTCTACAACCGCACCATTGCAGGGTTGAGGGTCTATTCGCCCAAGCATATCCAGCAGATGATTGACGAGACGGGCGCTGACGAAATTCTATTAGCGATTCCTTCGGCCTCGCGCGCGCGGCGGCGGGAAGTATTGGAGACGTTGGAACCCTATCCGTTGCACGTTCGCAGTGTGCCTGGATTCATGGACTTGGCTAGCGGTCGGGTAAAGGTCGAGGATATTCAGGAGGTCGACATTG
>DALYYK010000738.1:0-1004 GCA_031983305.1 Candidatus Fimivivens sp.
GAATAGACATTGGCTACCCGTGGATTATTGCGATCCACAGCCAACAGATATTGGGTCAGATCGTTGGAGCCGACCGAGAAGAAATCCACCAGTTCGGAAAATTCATCAATCTGATGAAGCACACTCGGCACTTCCACCATGATGCCGAGTTTTGGTTTATTTACCTTGACCTGTTCTTCTTCTTGAATCGCCGCATGGTCACGTTCCAGCAGATAGAGCGCTTCCTCGACCTCGCTGACACTGGTCACCATTGGCAGCAGAATATGCAGGTTATTCAGTCCGATACTGGCTTTGAGCATGGCGCGAATCTGTGAAGAAAAAATTTCCGGATGATCCAGGGTAAAACGAATGCCACGCCAGCCGAGTGCCGAATTTTCTTCTTCAATCGAGAAATACGGCAGGTCTTTGTCTGCACCAATGTCCAGCGTTCGCATCACTACCGGTTTATTGGCAAAATGACTGAGTTGCTGACGATAAATCGCACGTTGTTCTTCTTCGCCCGGGAAGCGGTCACGCAACATAAACGGAATTTCAGAACGGTATAAACCGACACCTTTGGCACCGCGCTGTACGCCACGCACCACATCAATCATCAGACCGGTATTGACGTAGAGTTTGACCGCTACGCCATCCGGAGTAATCGCATCTTTGGTTTCGTACTGGCGCAGATCTTTGGCAATCTGTTCTTCTTCTTTTTGAATTTCTTTATAGCGACTGCGCAGGCGACGTGGCGGATTAATAAAGACCCGACCCTGATGCGCATCGACAATCATCTCCACATCATCGAGGGTATTGATTGGCAGTTCGGTTACACCGACTACGGTGGGAATGCCAAGGGCACGCGCCACGATCACCATATGCGAGTTCATGGCGCCTTCGGTAGTGACAATCGCGGCAATTTTATCCACGGGCAGTTCAACCAGTGCAGCCGTCGATATTTCCTCACCAATCAGAATACTTTCATCGGTCAATTCACGGTGACTGGCATCGGCTTCCTGTAAACG